>CANHHS010000040.1 GCA_947460445.1 Opitutia bacterium
AACGAAAAAACACGCGTCCTCGTCCAAGGCATTACGGGCGACTTCGGTGGCCGTCACGCCAAGCTCTCCTTGGACTACGGCACACAGGTCGTTGCAGGCGTCACCCCTGGCAAAGGCGGCCAAGTCTTTGAACACGGCGGCAAAAAAGTCCCCATCTTCAACACGGTTGCCGATGCCAAACGCGAAACCGGCGCGACTGTTTCCGCAATCTTCGTACCGCCGCCTTTTGCTGCCGACGCTATCTTGGAGTGCGTCGACGCCGATCTCGACCTCGCCGTCGCCATCACCGAAGGCATCCCTGTGAAGGACATGATCCGCGCCAAGCGAGCCATGGAAGGTCGTCGCACACGTCTCATCGGGCCGAACTGCCCTGGTATCGTTACACCTGGTACTGGGGACAAGTCGCACGGCGGTTGCCGCATTGGCATCGCGCCGGGCTATATCCACAAACGCGGCTCCGTCGGCGTCGTCTCACGCTCTGGCACGCTCACTTACGAAGCTGTCTGGCAATTAACTTCAAAGGGCCATGGTCAGTCGACTTGCGTCGGCATCGGCGGCGACCCTGTGAATGGCACCTCGCATCTCGACGTCATTAAGCTGTTTAACGACGACCCTGAGACCGAAGCTATCATCCTTATTGGTGAAATTGGCGGTAGCGCCGAGGTCGAAGCTGCTCGCTGGATCAAGGCGAACTGCAAGAAGCCTGTCGCGGGCTTCATTGCCGGTGCCACTGCCCCTGCCGGACGTCGCATGGGCCACGCCGGTGCTGTCATTGGTGGCGCAGACGACACTGCCGATGCCAAGATCCGTATCTTCCGCGAGTGCGGTATCGAGGTTGCGCAGACGCCGTCCGACATGGCCGACGCATTGCTTCGCATCTGGAAGAAGCGCTGAGCCGAATCCTGCTTAAGTGAGAAAGGCCCGGCCCCGCCGGGCCTTTTTATTTGTCCGGAAACCTGTCTTCGATTCGGCTGTCTGTACTCGCACACCATGAAACGACTCTTTCTTGCGCTCCTCATACTCGCTGGCATCTCGCTGTCGGCTGAAACCCAAACCACCGTGAAGGCAACGCGCATCGAGCCTGCGATGCCAAAGATCGATGCCGAGCACTTACCTAAACTGCCATGGCATATGATGAATCTCTGGTGGGAGATGCCTGAGACGCCAGATTTCCAATCACTCGATATTGATGTCCGCATTAAGGGCGAGGTCGATTCCTCAAAACTCAATCTCTACATCGCCCCCATCGGCATCGGCGAGTTCAATGGGACGAAGTTCTACGGCGGTATCCAATCCAACATCGGCGGCAACCGTGTGAGCGAAGACGGCAAGGACGGCGCCTACCACAAAGGCAAGGGCGCCATCTTCTCGCGCTGGGGCAATAAAGACCTCGATACTTCATTTGTGCGTCCTGCGTCCGATGGCTTAATCGAAGCCGCTGGCTATGAAGGCGACTTCGCCTCTGGCCGTCGACCCTACGACTGGCACGAAGGAACCTACACCTACTCACTTCGTAAACTGACTTACGAAAAAGATAAAGACGGCAAGGAATGGACCTGGGTTGGCGCCTTCGTCACCGATAAGGCAACTGGTCAATTCACCTTTATCAGCTCACTTAAGTTCCCGGGTCGCACCTTAGCCTTCTGGGGCCGCCATTCCGCCTTCATTGAAATCTACGGTGGTAAGCAGGTCGACATTGCCAAACTCCCCGCGCTCGAAATCGGTATCGGCCAACCGCGCGTCAACGGCAAACCTGTCGAGATTAAGCGCCTCAGCCTCGTCCACCCCCCCAAGGGCCCCGTCTCACCTCCCATCATGAGCGGTGAACTCTCGGCCGACGGATCTGAAATCGTCTTCAAATTACACCAGCAGTTGCTCGAGGGACAAAAGCAGAGCACCGTACTGATTCCCACTGCTGCAAAGTGATTCACGTTTTTCGCCTCGCCGCCTGCCTCCTTATCTTCGCGGATAGTGCGCGCGCGGCCGAGGCAGCCGCTGTCCGCAAGGATAGCATGGGACGGGACTACTGGCTCTATGCACCATCCAAAGTCGCACCCACTCGCGACTACTGGCTAGTGGTGGGTGTACATGGCTACGGTGGCAATGGTGACGGTGCTGCCGGTCTCGCTTCGTGGGCAAAGCAGCGCGACTGCTTCGTGCTTGGCCCAAGTTTTCCGAACAACGGGTACCAGCTCTTACTTCAAGACTCCGACACTCAACTCGTGAAGCTGATCGAGAATCTGCGTAAGACAACGCGCCTCAAGCCTCGCATCTTTCTCTTTGGCTTCTCAGGCGGCGCTCAGTTCGTTCATCGCTTTACTCAGAAATACCCAACACTTGTGGCGGGTTGTGCTGCGCACTCTGCAGGAACTTGGGCGACGGGTGGACAGTGGGGAGAACTCAATCCTGAGGCGCAGACGATTCCACTCGTCATCAGTTGCGGCCAACGTGATACCGCCAAGTCGATACCCGATGCGCCCTTCACGCGTATCGAGTGGGCACATCAATTTGAATCTCAGCTATCCGCCGGCGGTTTCGCTTATGCTTCAGCATACCCGAAAGATGCAGGTCATGCTTATGCGGCAGAGGCGATAGCGCTGACAGACCTTTGCTTTAAGTACGCCACCGGCAAAGCTGAGACACTGTCCGCACAACGCACGACTGTCGCAGCTCTACTCGCCAAAGGCGATAAGGTCGGTGCGGAGGCGTTGGTCGCACGCTCCAAAGTTCGCATCGCCGCACTCGGTCCCGACGTCAGACCCGAGGCAACCCTCGAAATGAGCCTCGGTGCTGCACACAATGCAGCCCTTGAGAGATTGATTAGCGCAAAGCCTCACCAACGGTAGGCTCAACGAGCATGATTTACGGTAGGGTTGTCTCGCCGAGACAACCGACAGCGGTCCGCTCGGCGAGCGGACCCTACCCAATGCGACGCGGCCCAACGCAGATACTACATCACTCCAGTGTAAAGAGCGTACCGCCGATGCGATTAATGGTAATCGCTTCGCCAGTTGCCGTCGTCGCTGGCGTACCGGAAGCCGATTTACTGTTGGTACCAAAAACGGTTGAAGCAGCCGCACCTGTTCCGCCGGCGACTGTCGATCCTTGGGTGATTGTCACTTCGCGTGCGACCATGAGGTCGCGAAAAGCTTTATAGAAAGCGAGGATCTCCGCACGGGAAGGAACCGACATCTCAACCGTCTTTGCGTGTGTTGTGGTTGGGTAATTTTTTACAACCAAACCTGCCGTCGTACTCGTTGTCATATTGTTTACCTTTTGTTCGATCAGCGCAATCGGACCTGGCGTAGGCACTTGAGTGGCTTGATCAGGTTCGAGGCCGCGATTTTGGGCATTAGCCTTAAGCGCACGATTTGTGCGATCGGCAACATCCGCAGAGCCAGGGGTGCGTACCGAGTAGATGCGAAGTTGTTGATTGGAGTTAGCCATGTCGACGACGACCTCGGCTACAAGGAAGCTGCCGGTGGTATATTCCTGGAAGGAAACCGAAAGGATTTGGTCAGCTCGACCATAGAAGCCCACATCGGACCCAGCACATTCGATACCGAAGATGCCTTGGTTCGGGAAAGCCTTAGCCTTCATCTGCAAAGCCCATGAAGGGGTCGTTAGGCCTAGAAGAAGGGTCAATGGGAGGATGAATCTCATAAATGGAGTTTGAACCTGCAACCCCATGCCCGCAAGGTGGTTTCACTCAGGACCATGCTCAGCTGCGAGAACCTAACTGTTAGAGCGGGAACCGACGGGCCCCTCATTCTGGACAATGCCAGCGCACGCTTCCTACCGCGTGGCCTCAATGCCGTCATCGGACCCTCAGGTTGCGGTAAGACGACATTGATGAAGGCCATCTTGGGTATTTTGCCGACAACAGGTACAGCTGCACTCAACGGCAATCCGATCACACACACCGAAGACCTTATTGGTAAAGTCGGTCTCGCTCCTCAATTCACGACAGCACAGCCACAATTAACCGTCGGCGAGTCTCTATCCTATGCACTTGAATTAAGTGTCGCTGACGCTGGTATTCGTGCCGAACGCCTTGAATCCGTCTTAGGCGTTACGGGTTTAGCCCCACACCGCGATAAACGTGTCGGTTCACTTTCGGGCGGACAACTCCGGCGACTCTCTTTGGGACTCGAACTCACCCTCGACCCAGCTTGCTTGGTTTGCGACGAAGTGACTTCGGGTCTAGATCCTTATTCCGAAGATCAAATCTTAGCCCTCCTCCGTCAGTTAGCCAGTGAACGCGCTAAGTGCTTTATCTGTATCATTCACAACTTAGCCAAACTCGCACAGTTCGACTGGGTGACGGTTGTTTACCAAGGTGATGTTGTCTTCCAGGGATCCTACCCAGACTTACTAAAGCACTTCGGCATCGATGATGGCTTGAGACTCTACGAAGTGCTCAACCGCCAAGATCTTGCACACTGGAGAAATCGCTGGTCCGAACACCAGACCGCAGCACCTTTAGCCTTCGAAGAAACAACCGCCCAAGTCGCAGCGGACGAAGCAACAAAAGAAGTTCCCGCGATTTCAGCCCCGAAGACACCTTCGGCACTCTCGCAATTCACGACACTGCTCTCACGCCGATTCCTACTTTTCTTCCGTGATACCGGTTACTTAAACCTAACCGTAGCGATTACCTTCGGATTCCCGCTATTGGTTGTCATTTTTAATCTGACCGGGGTTTGGAATGTTCAAGTTGTCCCGATGGAGCGCAGCGTAGCGTCGTTTGACTCCATCAAGCAGGCAGTCGACGTACAAATTAAGAACGCCCAAGCGGCCAACCTAGCGGCTGGCCTCGTCATGTTCCAAGTCATCCTTCTGACGTTAATGGGGGCCAATAATGGCGGTCGGGAGATTTCTGCCGAACGCACTCTCTATGAAAAGGAACGCATGACCGGACTTGGGCCGGTTGCCTATGCGCTGTCCAAGATTACATTCGTCTCACTCATTGGCGCCTTCCAGGGCATCTGGATGTGCGCATTCGTGAAGGTCATCTGCAACTTCCCCGGCCCATGGATGGATCAGCTATCGGTACTCGCAGCCAGTTGCGTTTCTATGTCAGTCGTCTGCCTCGGCTTCTCAGCCTTACTCGTTTCGCCAGAGAAATCATCCCTGCTTTCTATATACCTTGTAGGATTCCAATTACCACTTTCTGGGGTCGTGCTCGCCCTACCCTCTGCACTGACTTGGGTCTGCCGACCTTTCATAAACGCCTACTGGGGCTGGTCTGGCACCATCAAGTCAATGGCAGGAACGCCCATCTGGTACGCCTATTCGAGCTCCCTGCCCGACCAGACAGCTTACGTGGCGGACAGCTCGACAGCCTTACTTGTCCTGCTCGCACAAGCCATGATTGGCATCGGCATGATTCTCGTCGGGTGCCAGCAAAAGCGCTGGAACTAAGCCGTAAGCCTGTTAGGCTTAGGGAGTCATTATGTCTAAGCCCAACCCACTTTTGCTCGCATTGGGCATTCCTGTTACGGTCATCCTCGCGGTCTTCGTCCTGCTCAATCTGCGTTCGGGTGGAAAATTCAGCAACCTGACACCTTTCTCACCCGAAACTTACCGCAAAGATTGGGCCACCCTCCAAGGCAACGCCTACGTCTTGGCCTGCCAAGTCGACAAGCAACTCGCCTTCGTCGAAGGATCTGGTCGCATCATCTCAGTTAAGCCAATCGAGAACAGCCGCGGAGCTGGCGTATTGCCCGTCCGAGTGCCCGCAAACATCACAACAAATTTTGAATCAGGCCAACGTTACAACCTCAAGCTACGCGTTCGAAAAGACATCCTTGAAGTTGAAGACCTGGAAAACTTCTAAGCCGCCATGCGCATCTCTACACTATTCTTAGTCACAGGCTGCTTTGCCTTCGTCTCTCCGAGTCTTCAGGCTCAAGGACAAGTTGCGAACCAGCCCGGCGCAGCGGTCAATGCGGGCGGGGGTGGCGATTACCGTAGCACCACAACCGAAAACATGTCTGATCGTCTATTCGACGTAAACAGCGACTCAGTGGACATGGAAAATGGCTCATTGCAGTGGAAGGGTAAGACTTTCTTCTTGGGTAATTCGCGCCTGATGCGTGCACGCTTTGAGCGTTACCTCGCCTCACCTGCTCCCGCTGGTGATAGCAAGCGCTACCTAGAAATTTTTAGCCAAATCGAGAGCCTGCTCGCTCCGAACGTTATCAACGACAAAACTTGGGCAACCAATCAACAAGCCGCCTTCGACCTCCTCTTTGAAGCTGCCCGCTACGAACTTGATGGCGAAAGTTCGCTGACACTTGCCTCGCAAATCCGCAAAGTCTGGGAAATGCGTCGCGAGTTTCGCGACCTCGGTGTGAATCAAAACCAATTAGAAGTATTACGTAAGAAACAAGAAGGCGTCGTGATCAATCGTGGCGAACAACTCGAACTCGCCAACGATCAGCGCGCTGAGCAAAGCGCTAAGAAGGCCAAAGGCGGTGCCTTGGTTAAATCCACAGCTGGCACGACCGAGCTTGGCTACAGAGCCAAAGATGAGCAAAAAACGCAGGCGGAGATTGTTGCCAATCAGACCAAGATGACGGTCCTGGCTCTACAAGCACAGGTCGAGTTCCAATCACAAATCGTCCAGTATCTTTTAGCCCGCCGCTACCGTCACTGCATCGTCGCCTGTGCTTTTTACCGCGTGATGTTCCGGAGCTCGAGTCAGAATGTGCGCGTCGGCGCTAAGGAAGTTAAAGAGTTTTTCCCAATTTCAGACTATGTGCCGACCCTCGAGTCGCTCGATGGTCTTTGCCGTGAAGCGATCAACGACGTAGCCGTGGGCGTACGCACGACCGAAGAACTATTTAAACAGGGTGAAGTCTTTGGCGCCTTTGAACGTCTTCAAGAAACCTACTTCCTCGGGGAATACGAGCCGGCCATCCAATCCTTTAATCCTGCACGCAAGCGCGAGCTGCTCGAACTTTGGCGCGACCTTCGCGAACTCCAACGCGTGGGCGATGAACGCGACTTGGCTAACGTTGACCAATATTTAAACCAGGTATCGGCTAAGGCGAAAGACTTCCCCGCCGCAGCCGTTCGGTCGAAAGTTGATTCCGCTAAAGCAGCTTCGAATATGCAAATTCTAGCAGCGCAACAAGCGGCTGTCTCGGGCGATGTCGCCAAAGCCGAAGCATCGCTCACACGGGCCGCTAAGTTCTGGCCACTCAATCCAGCGATACGTGATTTTGCGACCAAAGCTATTGCTCGCCAAGACGTCCTTGCTCAAAAAGTTCCCGAATTCGACCAACTACATACCGACGGGAAATGGCGGGATATTTTTGCAAAACGTGATGAATTCGCAGTGGCACTGATTCAGGACAAAGAGCGTCTCGCTAAATTAAAGGCCGTCGTGGTTCGCGTCGGCGAAATTGAAGCCATCCTGCTCCAAGCATCATCCCTCGCCGCACAAGGCAATCCGTACTTAGCATGGGACCTTCTGCAACGCGCGAGTGCCATTGACCCCAATGACCTCATGCTGGCTCGGACGCGATCGGACATCGCTCCACTGGTTGCGGATTACGCCCGACTCCTCGGACAAGCCGAACGCCTCGAACGCGACGGGCATAATGCCGCTGCCCTTACCGCCTGGATGGCCGCACAAGAGCTGAACCCAATCTCTGAAGTCTGCGGGACCGCCGTGAAACGTCTCGCAGGTAAAGTCGCCGGCGCCGGCACAGCGACTGCAACGACTGGCACGACGGAAGCACTCGAGGCACCCCCCGAAGTTCCCGAAGCCAAGTAAAGTCTGGAACCCAACAGGCGAAAGCGCTGTTAAGTGGGAGTGCGCCTCGCTTTAACCTTATCTTTGTTGCTTTGCGGCATCTGTAGGGCTGCCGAAACCATAACCCCGCTGGTAACACTGCGCAAAGAGCACCCGCGCCTACTTGCGACAGCAAAAACATTTTCAGATATCCCTAAGCGCGCCAAAACTGATCCTGTTTACGCCAAAATTCTCGCAAAGGTTCTTAAAGACGCCGAAGGCGATCTCATTGCCCCGCCCAACAAGTTTGAAATTCCCGATGGCATTCGATTACTGGCAACATCGCGGGCAATTCTTGCTCGAATCGAGCGCCTCGGAATGGCTTGGCAAGTAACTCAAGACAGACGCTTTGCCGACCGTGCATGGATAGAATTAAAATCGGCTGCGGAGTTTCCGAATTGGAACCCAACGCACTTTCTTGACGCCGCAGAACTTTGCCGTGCTTTTGCGATCGGTTACGACTGGATGTATGACGCGTGGACCCCTGACCAACGTAAGATCCTAAAAAAGGCCATTATCGAGAAAGCGCTAAACCCTGCACTGGATAATTATACGAATCCTAAAAATAGCCGGTTTGTCCGTGCCACCAATAATTGGAATCAGGTCTGCAATAGTGGTATCATCTTGGGCGCTCTCGCAGTGGCAGACGAAGAGCCTGAACTAAGTCAAAAATTGATTGAGGGTGCCTTTGCCTCCCTTCCCCGCTCCATCTCTCTCTACAAAAAAGACGGCAGCTGGGACGAAGGTTATGGGTACTTTCATTACGGTGCCGGTTACTTAGTAGCACTCATTGCAGGACTTGAATCAGCCACAGGGTCAGATCAAGGCCTTCTTAAACAAATTCCAGGAGTCGAGCATATGGCAGATTTCCCCTGCGCCCTTGAGGGACCCTTCGGACGTATCTTCAACTACGCCGACTGCGGTGGTGTCGCCAAGGCAGACTCCATGCCCGAGATTGGCTGGCTAGCCACGCGCTACCCGCAACCAGCTGCCGCCGGAGCCCAGCGCCGCCATGCTGCAGAGCGCCCCAGCCCACTTGACCTACTTTGGCTCCCCACGGACAAGCCCTCCAGCCACCTCCCTACGCGCGCGAGTTACTTCACTGCCAACGCGGTAAGCACCTTCCGTACCGCATGGAATGATCCAGCCGCAGGTTTCGTTGGCTTCAAGGCGGGCGATAACAAGGCCAGTCACGGACACCTCGATATCGGTAGCTTTATCTACGATGCCGACGGCATCCGCTGGGCCAGCGACTTCGGGAGCGACGATTACAACCTGAAAGGTTACTTCGGCAAGGAACGATGGGGTTACTACCGCCTGCGCGCCGAGGGACATAACACTCTCGCCATCGCCAATCAGGAAGGTGCAGACCAAGACCCTAAGGCCGACTGCCAACTCGTCACGTGCCGCGAGACTGTCGGTGGCGGAGTCGCCATTGCCGACATAACCGCAGCGCTGACTGGGCTTAAAGAGGCACGACGCGGTCTCTCCCTGGCAGCCGACCGCTCGCTACGAATTCAAGATGAACTCACGCCGGGTGCAACCGCCACCGATCTGGTCTGGTCACTACACACCGAGGCCGATATCAAGATTTCTGACGACGGACGCTCCGCGACCTTCAGTCGTGCCAAAGGACGCCTCAAGGTCAACCTGCTCTCGCCCGCGGGCGCACGCCTTGAGTGCGTCGAAGATCGCACCCTGCCACCTCGCCTGCCGCGCGAAGGCGAGAATCCCAACACGGGCCGTCGTAAGTTGATTATCCGACTGCATGTCGACAAACCAACTACCGTGGTGGTCGATCTCGTCCCCGGTTCATCCAAGTCCACCCAGCAGCCGCCGAAGGCACTGTCGACCTGGTAAGTGCTTAACGAATATACTGAATCGTCTTCGCAAGTGCATCGACGGCACTTGCGCCCTCTAAGAGCTCAGCGACGGAATCCCATTTCCCGCCCATTAAGACGGACCGTGCAGACTCTGGCATTGTAGCGGGGTAAGATTTACCGCCGGCATTAACCTTTAGAGATTCAAGATCGACGGTAACTTCACCCTGCGGGTTGGATTGAACCCAGGAAGTTAAGGCAGCGAGGTCTTCTTTGCTTAAACAGACACACGGAACACCAATACCTGTGGAATTGCCAAAGAAGATTTCAGCGAAGCTACCCGCAATGATTGCGTTAAAGCCGAAGCGCCAGAGCGACTGCGGTGCGTGTTCGCGTGAGCTGCCACAGCCGAAGTTAAAACCAGCAACGAGAATGCCTGCGCCTTTAGCACTCGGTAAGTTGAGCGGATGATTCTTAGGGGTTTCGTCAGGCCCGAAGCGCTCATCGCGGAAGGCATGCTCACCGAGACCATCAAAGGTCACACAGCGCAAGTAACGTGCTGGGATGATACGATCGGTATCAATATCGTCGCCGGGGACAGCAACAGCCCGGGCAGAGATACGTGTAATTTTAGCAAGGGACATGGGAGTAAAGAAATTCGAGAGGAAAGCGGGAAGCAGGAAGCGGGAAGAATGTGAGCGTGCTAATTAGGGGGCGACTGCCTCCCAAGATGCCGTGGCGAGGAAGCAGACAGGTTGACCGAGTGCACGCGCGAGCGATTGACGGCGAGCCTGCACAACCGTCGGCGGAATACCCTCCTCAGCGACAAAGACAGGTGTGCCACCAATCATCCAGGAAGGACGGACAGGGCAAACAGGTTTACCGTCATGGTGTGCATCAATCTCCACGCCTTCCGCCAGGGCAACGCCTTCGGCAGCGGCGGCGGCAGCCACGGACTGCCCACGCGCGGCGCGCTCGAGGACACGGACGATAGCGGGGTGGACGGACACGTACGTAACTTTAGGAAACTTTAAAGATCTCACGCGCGTCGGTCACTTCGCCTGTAATGGCAGCTGCTGCGACCATTAAAGGGCTCATCAGCACGGTGCGACCAGTCGCAGAACCTTGGCGACCCTTGAAGTTACGATTGGAGGAACTCGCGCAGAGTTGATCGCCGACAAGTTTGTCAGGATTCATCGCGAGGCACATCGAGCAACCCGCTCCACGCCATTCAAAACCAGCGGCGATAAAGATTTTATCGAGGCCTTCTTTTTGTGCCTGAATAGATGTCAGTTGCGAACCTGGTACAACAATGGCTTTCACGCCTGCTTTAACTTTGTGCCCAGGAAGGTACTTGGCGACTTCACGTAAGTCAGAAATGCGTCCATTGGTACATGAGCCTAAGAATGCGACATCAACCTTGGTTCCGCGAATAGGTTTACCCGGAGTAAGTTTCATGTGACGGTACGCTTCTTCCGCTGTACCTAAATCGCCGCCCTTAAGCGTCTCCAAGGCTGGCATCGATTCATCAATAAAGATGGCCTGACCTGGCGTAATGCCCCAAGTCACGGTCGGACGAATCTTAGCGGCATCATAAACGCGAACATCGTCATACGTGCAGCCTGGATCTGACGCAAAAGACTTCCACTTGGCTTCAACTGTAGCCCATTCGCTATCTTTCGGGGCATAGGGGCGCCCCTTGATATAGTCGCAGGTCTTTTGGTCGGGGTTCACGTAACCGCAACGTGCGCCACCCTCAATCGACATATTGCAAACGGTCATACGCTCTTCGAGCGAGAAGGCATCAAAGGTTGTGCCTGCGTATTCGTAGGCGTAGCCAATGCCACCATTAACCCCGAGATCACGAATGATGTGCAAAATAACGTCCTTCGCGTAAACGCCTGGCGCGAGTTTGCCATTCACTTCAATGCGGCGAACTTTAAGCGGGCTGAGTGAAAGGGTCTGTGTCGCGAGCACGTCGCGCACTTGAGTTGTACCAATACCAAAAGCAATTGCGCCAAAAGCGCCGTGCGTAGCGGTATGCGAATCACCACATGCAATGGTCATTCCGGGCTGAGTGATTCCCTGCTCGGGTCCGACCATGTGGACGATTCCTTGGAGCCCACTGGTTGTATCAAAAAGACGAATGCCGCTTTCTTTGGTATTACGGCGGAGTGCCTCAATCATCTCTTGAGCTAAAGAATCGGAATAGGGCTCCTTCAACTCGTTGGTTGGAACAATGTGGTCAACAGTTGCAAAGGTTCGGTGAGGGAATTTTACCTTAAGTCCCAGATCACGGAGCATACCGAAGGCTTGCGGGGACGTCACCTCATGGATGAGGTGCGTGCCAATGAGCAACTGAGTCTGTCCATTGGGAAGCTTACGGACAGCGTGAGCGTCCCAAACTTTTTGAAAAAGTGTCTTAGCCATAAGTGATAGAATTGCGCAAACGGAAGAAGCATAGGTAAGCGTGAGCGGTGGCGGGTCAATCCCTTGCTAAACCCCCCTGTAGAGTTGACGGAAATAGGGTTAATCACATCTTTTCGGGCGTGCGTCCCTTGCCACCACGTAGACCCCTACGCTCTCCTATCCCTAGGCCTAAGCAGGATACGGGTTTTTGGGGTGGTCCAGGCTATTGGTTGCTACTGATATTTATTCTAGGTGCCGGCGGGATTGTCACCTACGAGAAGTTTTTTAATCAGAGGGGCGATGCAGTCGACCCTGTTGTCGTTGTGGCACCTGAACCTAAAAAAGTTCCGACAGATGTCGTGGGTGTGCCTGATAAAGTAATCACGGACTCCATCTTAGGTGAAAACTT
>CANHHS010000041.1 GCA_947460445.1 Opitutia bacterium
CCACCTGCGACGGCTTTGATGATAACAGGGAAGCCAATCCGCTGGGCTTCTTTGATCGCCTCGCGTTGACCATCAACAGGGCCGTCAGTACCTGGCACTGTTGGCACTTTTGCTTTTGCAGCGGTCTGTTTCGCGACGGCTTTGTCACCCATTAAGCGAATATGCTCAGGCCGAGGGCCGATAAATTTGATATTTGCGGCAGCGCATTTCTCTGCAAAGCCCGCTTTCTCTGAAAGGAATCCGTAGCCTGGGTGGATAGCGTCGACGTTGGTGATTTCTGCGGCGGAGATGATACGATCTTCGCGGAGGTAAGAGTCTTTACTTGGGCCAGGTCCGATACAGACAGCTTCGTCAGCTAACTGTACGTGTAACGATTGTTCGTCGGCCTGCGAATAGACGGCGACAGTTTTGATACCAAGCTCGCGACAAGCTCGGATGACCCGAAGCGCAATTTCGCCTCGGTTGGCGATAAGGATTTTATTCATGCGAAGACCTGATCGAATTAGTTAGCCTTAACCCGGAAGAGGGCTTGGCCGAACTCGACAGAGGTTCCACTTGCCACGAGGCATTCGACAACGGTTCCGGTCACCTCGGCCTGAATTTCATTCATCACCTTCATGGCTTCGATGATGCAAACATTGGTATCACTCTTAATTTGACTGCCTACCCCGACAAAGGGAGGGGCGTCGGGCGAGGCGGCACTGTAGAATGTGCCTACCATCGGGGAGGTGATGGTTTTGAGAGAGGGGTCCGCGGCGACGGGCGCAGGGGCTGGGGCGGGCTGACTGACAGGGGCAGCTTGATGAGCGGCTGGGGCGGGCTGGCTGACAGGGGCAGCCGTTGTAACGGTCTGTGTGGCCTTGCCGGGCACGTCCCGCTTGATGCGGAGCTTAAATTCTTGGTCTTGGATCTCGAATTCGGACAAGTCCGACTTCTTCATTAAATCCACGACCTGTTTGATTTTTTGGAGGTCCAAGTTTGTGTCCTCAGTTAGGTTTGTGAACAGACTAAATAGAGGTATCCCAAGCAGGTAATCAACCCCTTAGTTACCCTGCCTCTAAATAACAACTTAAGTCACTATAAATAAGTGACTTATGAAACTATTTAGTTGGCTTTTTTAGACTAACCTGGGGTTTGCGCATATTACCCCCTACGTATACATTTATCATGCTGGCTATCAATCGGTTAGGATTCAATAGCCCTAACGGTCCAAAGGCCGAAGGTGCCACTTTCATTTGCCCAGCCAAGTCCAAGGTGCCATCTCGAAGGCTTATATTGCCCTTAAATTTAAGTGATGCGCTGGGTCCGGTCAGGTCTAGCCGTTTAACCTCAGCCAAACCAGCTCTGCAGCGTAGGCTCAGTTCCGCTTTTTCGAGGGGGTAACTTGAGAATCCAATGCCCAGGGCATCAAGTCCTTCTGACAGCCCCCCTAGGAGATGGACCGTCTTTAAATGTGGGTCAGTAAGAACGGCATACCCATCACCCTCGGTCGCCCAAGGCGCGCTAAAGTCGATCGTCCCTTTATAAGACGCCATGAGATTCGACTTATCTTTTGTCCGTTGTTTTTCAGCGACCCGACCCTGGATGTTTGCGGCTAAATTCATAAGACCTG
This sequence comes from Opitutia bacterium, assembly GCA_947460445.1. Taxonomy (GTDB): domain Bacteria; phylum Verrucomicrobiota; class Verrucomicrobiia; order Opitutales; family UBA953; genus UBA8828. The sequence continues at coordinate 1,613 of CANHHS010000041.1, forward strand.
TTCGACTCCAGTCGACCATGGTAACAGAAAGGGTGTTTTGGTGGGACATGTCTCCTTTTAGATCCACGGTCGTGCGACCTCCGCTAACTCCGCCGGTGGCATGGATGGCGATTTCAGAGCCTGTAGGATTTTTGGTTAGCTCGAGCTCGAGGCCGTCGACACACACGCCTGCAATGGTCGCTGGCTCAATTGCGCTGAGGTGTAATTGAAGCGACCGATCGGCTTCGAGGGTTAAGCGAACGAGTGGCTTCGGAAATTTCCATTCGCGAAGTTCGTTCGCTAGGTTGATGTCGTGGAGGCGTAAAAGAAAAGCAGGCTGAATATCCCCTTCGACAGTGATGCGTGGTTGTCCGTTCCACTCAGCCTTCAGGGAGTCCCATTCAATCGTGCCGCGAGCGCTTCCCGCATCGCGGCCTTCGAGCTCACCGCGCAATGAATCGATCCTCACCGTTGTGTTTTTAGGCGTATGGAATACGCAAAGGTCGGCAGACGAAAATCGGCCGCCCATAAAGCCGAAGTTTTCAAGTTGTACCCGGACAGAGACTTTATCGGCGTAAGCCGCACCCCATTTACCTTTTACGAGTACGTCCGCGTGAGGACGTGTTCCGGTTGTCGATAAATCAAAACGCGACCAAAGATCTTTCCACCAGTCACCGAGCAAGCCATTTAAGCAGGAAGTGTTAACCGGGTTCCCTTCGGTTGAGTTTAAGCGGATCGTATACGTATCGTCGGCGTGAAGCCCTCCTTCAATTTCGCCACATAAGCCAGCGAGGTTAAGACGGTGCAGGCTTAAGTTATTTTTAGCCGTCGAAAATACAAAGTCCCCTGTGAATGTTGCAAAGGCGTTTTCTGGGCGAATGCGCGAAGGGCGAATGTCATTCCACCCTAATTTGGAAAACGCGAACGACCCATGGCCGCGAAGATGCCCATTTTTATTCCGCGAAACTTCTGCTCCGGAAAAATCAATTGGCCCGCTTAAATCGACGCCAATTTTTCTCGTACTTTCCGCTATCGAAGCAAAACGGAGTAAGTCACTAGCAGCAATATGGGCGTAACCGTCTTTGGCTGCTATCTGCTCGCTGTCTGTCGTTATATTTGTCTGTAGCCATGAGTCTTTGGTCGTGAGCTTTAGGGTAAGCGACTGTGCGGACGCATCGTGCCATGTGCTATGGATGTGCGCGTTCATGTGGACAAGGCCGTCTACCTGGATGTTGGCGAGGTAGGCATTGATGGATCCTAGGTCATTGATAAGGACCCATGCATCTTGTGCGGTTGCGTCCCAGGCACGTAGGCCTTGGAGGTGAAGTTGGGCGCGCAGTGATTGATCGAACGTGGCGCGCACTGCGCCGCGCCGCGCGGTCAATGGCAGCGAGCTGATGGATGTGGGGTTTTCGATAAAGTCGGCCGAGAGTTGTGCTACGTGATTCGGGCCAGACACATTTAGAATAGCGGAGCCTTCAAGTGCCCGTAAGGCCTTGAGGCAGTTTATCGCGAGCGAGCGCTCCCAATGTAATGCTGGGGTAACTTCGAGTGACTCTTTTGGTTCAACTGAAAGTTGCTTGGGCGGCAGGACGACATCTGCCCGCAGTACCATTGAGCCGATGCGCGCGGCAGCTTGTGCCACAAGAATACCATTTGTGTTTGCGAGTCGGATAACAAAGTCGTCGCACGCGGTTATTTCATTCAGTTCACCCAGAGTGCCCCGCCCGCGAGCTTCCATCGTCTGCAGTTCTAACTTTCCAGTTAATAGGTCAATCCAGCTAACCGTGAAATCCAAGTCTGCATAAAGCGCATCCCCAGGGTGTTGGTCGTGGACGAGCCGCGCGCCGCCTAAGCGGATACGACCGTAGTTATCGATGGTTGCTTCGCGACACGTAAACGAAAGTTGTCCGGCAAGAACTTCGGATAATGCGCTGAGAGTTGCTGGGGGTAGGCGCGTCGGCGTGCGATGTGAAACAATCCAAAGAGCCGCGAGTTGCCCAATAAGTAGTACGCAGAGAAACGTACGGACGATAACTTTTGTCCACAGACAGGCAATTTTTAGCAACAATTTGCCCATGCGCTTAAAGACTAGACCAAGGTGCGAGTGCCTCGATGAGTGTTGGCTCGGGAACAAATTCCGTACCGTCCGATTCATCTAAGAGGATAATCGTATTCGGCCCTTGGGCGCGGCTAACGCGGTAGTTTCTCGTCGTTTCACTTGCCCCTGCTGCGCCCGCCGCGGAGCGATCGGTAACGCGAATCGAGAACGACCAAACGGGCTTTTCTTTTGCGAAAGGTAGATTGCTTGAAGAGAAACTATGTGCCTGAACCAGTGATAGGCTCGCGGCAAGTTGTGCGGCCTGAGCGCTGCTAATCTCGCCTTCGGCTGCCCAGCGTGTGTCGGTGCCAAGTCGCGCTTCCGCAATCGTTTTTCCCGCAGCATTTATCAACGTAACGCGGGCGACTTGTGTGCCGGCTGGTAGGCGAGCCAATGTTTCCGTTCGCCAATCTTGAGGTGAAACGGAAATCCAGCGATCGACGCCTTGCTCAATTGCACAAACTTGAGGTTCGCCATTGAGGGAGCGTATAAAGATTCGTCCGCCCGCTGGATCAGGGCTGATCTCGTAGGTTAACTTGCCTGTGGCGAAATCCAATTCGACTTTGCTCCATTCTGCATCGGGTGCAGCCCCAGTGGATTTATTGTCAGAAACCCGCAGGGCAGTGAGCAGTCGCAGGAATTGTTGGGCCCGACCTACGCTGACTTCTAGACGACGGGTTGCGGTTGAGCCTGCGAGAACGGGCATTTCCCAGCGTCCCGTTGCGCCGGCGGCATCGATACGGTGTAAGGTGAGAGAGCGCCCATCGCGTTTATTCGTGAGGGTGATGCCTTTGACACCAGCGGGGTCAAAGTCGCAGGGTTGTCGTGACCGCAACTGATTCGCGGGATTCTCCCAGGCAGCCAAAACTTGTTGTTCTAAAAGAAATGGCTGGCTCGGGTTATCTTCTAAACATGCTTCGCAGAGCCCGTCTTTAGCTGGCCAAATCATCAAAACCTGGCGTCGGTTAACGCCTTCAACGGAGATGCGCATCGCAGGTTTTTCCGCCGCCGTTGTGCGCCGCGGTAAAAAGCGTGCGACATGTAGGTCGCTTAAGCTAGCAACAGCACGAGGGGTAAGTTCGACATCTGCCGCAAAGTCTAGCGGTGCTTCAAAATGCCATGCAGGTGCAGATTCTGTACGGCCAATTTTTTCCCGACTTTCTAAGATAAGCCCCCAGCGCTGCTCTTTGCCATTAGCATCTGTTTGACGAATACCGATTGCGCGTACTTCGAAGGCTGGGATATCAAATACCGCATCCATGCGGTACGCTTCTGGTGTACTGTTGAGTGCTTTGAGTAGCGGCTCGCCGGCCGTTCCGATGCCACGTTCACCGCCGTCGAGCCGCAGGGTTCGGGTGCCAGGATTGCTGCCGTGCAACGTTACGTTGGCGATCACGGATTGACCATTGTCTGCGCCAACTTGAACTTTCCATTTTTCGGCAGATGCCGCGGGAAGGGATGCGTCGATGAAGCGCGCATTGGCTTCGCGAACTAAAGCGAGCTCACCAAGGAGCCGTTGCACTTCCCAAGGATTTGCGGGCCACGTGTAAGGCTGTGTGACGGACCAACCCGCATTCTGACGCTCGAGTCGAATGTGTCCTGACGGGCCATCAATTTCTATCAAGTTTGGTTGGGTCGGAAATGTTAAGCCGCGAAAAGTATTATCCTGACTGCTTGGCATCGCCCACCAAATGATCAATCCGCAGGCGAGATTGGCCAAAATTAAAAAAAGGGTAGTCCGCGTGATGCGCATGCCGCTTTAACTTCTACGTCGCCAGGCCGAGACGGCAAGCCCGACGGCAGCAATCAGCAAAGGCACAATTGCAAATCGCCAGCCAAGTGAGACCAGTTGCGAGGTTGCGGCTGTCAGCGTGAAATTATACTGTGGTCGAGGGGGGATGGAGACGGTTCGCTCTCGTCCGCCCAACCAAAGGATAGATTGCAGCAAGAAGGCCCGGTTGCCCCCGCGCGCGACGCGTGCATTGGCAGCAATTTCTGACGACCCTATCACGACGAGTCGACCGGCCTCGGTTCCTGCGTTCGCCGTTAAGCCTGTGCGACGCTCGGCCGCAATTGCCATGCAAACAGGCCCTGCCATATCTCTGGCCGGGTCGAAGCGCGGCGGCTGTTGGCGAGAGTCGGTTTCGCTCCAAGACTCTACCGAGCTATAGACCATTTGCCAAACAGCCAAGGTGCTATCCGGCGCGCTGCCTAAATCAAAAGTGACTGGGCGTAGGCGGCTGGCGACGAGCGGCAGGTCAAGTGTCGCCAAAACCGAAGCAATTGCGTGTAGTTTCGTATCGAGGTTTCGCAGTGCAATATCACCGTCGGGCAGGCGACGTGACATGTCGGGTTCATGCACTTGTGCTTCTGGGGAAAAAATGGCCCAGCTTTCTAAGACAGCGTTTAAGCCATGTTCACGGCCTGGATCAAGCAGCAGGAGCACATGCCCATTGCGGTCGTAAAGGTAGGCGCGAATCAGCTCGGCTTCAGCGGGTGAAAATGCAGACACGGGCCCAGCGATGACCACGACAGAGGCGTCACGCGGGACTCCACCGGTTAAAGTGAGCGGGCGCACATCAACATTCGCGAGACGTAGTTGACGGCTCAGCTGACTGAGGCCACGTGCAGCCGAGGCATCATCTGGCGCAAGCTCGCCATGGCCACGCGTTACATAACAAATAATCGGTCGATCGTCGGTAACCTGTATCAGTGCACTCAGGAGCGCTTCTTCAATTCGGCCTGCTTCAGCCAAAGCCGTAATTTCAGGGAAAGTAAGGATGCGTTGGCGAGTGCCGCACGATAAAATGATCGCGGCTTCGGGAGGAATTGGGCCATGCCGTGCAGCAAGCTCGGTCAAGACGGGCGTATTCCGTCCACCCCCTGCTCGCACGACACGCAGCCATCCGTGCGATGATTTAGAGACCTCCAATTCAACGGCATCTAAAAGGCGACCCGATTGGCGTTCCGCTGTTCGTTGATCCTCATTTTCACCTGCTTCGAGTTCAACGGCTGTGACCCATGCATTGTTGTCCAGACGATCCGGTGCGCGGCGCGCAATCTCTGACAATAACTTAACGGATTCTTCAGCCAAGGAGTGCCGTGAGTCTTTCGTTAAGTCTTGGCGTAAACGCAGCGCTGGAACGCCTGAGAGCGCGTTGAGCCCAAATGCTAACGCAATCGCTAAAACGATTTGCAGCCAGCGATTCGTTAGTCGGCCCTTACGTGTTTCGGAAAAATCGTCGTGCGTGCGCATGGATTTTTAGTCAGCGGTTTCAATGGCGAGCACAGTTAAGCCCAAACAAAGGGCGCACCCCGTCAGGTAGAGCACTACCGGCTGGCTATCGACAATGCCTGAAGCAAAGTCCTCAAGGTGACCAACGGTACGGAGATGATCTGCCGGTTCCTTTAGCCAACCTAACCATTCCCAGCCGTCTGAAGGCAGTGCGTCGAGCAAGCCTCCTGAAACGGTTAAGCCAAGTAAGCAGATAAAAGTCATTAAGGCTGCGAGCCCAGGGCTACGCGTGCGCGAACCACAGAGCATGCCAATCGACACATGGAGGAGGCCGCTCAGTGCGATAAAAGCGATGCCGCCGCCGAGCGTGACGCCGTCGAATATCCGCGGGTCGGTTGATGCGCCAAGTCCATGTGCCGCAACGGCTGGAAAAATTGCGAATGAAATCCAGAAAATAACCCACGTCAGCCACACGCTCGTAAACTTTGCTGCGACAACTGCGAGTGCGCTCGCAGGCGTCGTCAATAAAGCACCCAATGTGCCTGCGCGCCGTTCTTCTGCCAAACTGCGCATCGTCAAAAGCGGCAAGATGCACAAGAGGGGCAGCGGAAACCAGCGGAAGACCGCTTCGGTTGGCGTCCATGGCATAGGTGTCCGACTGCAGGCGAGGATTGCGTACCAGTGAATGGTGCCCAGTAGGCTCAAGAAGAGCGCCCATGTTGCCCACGTTGTCCAAGAGAGCCAGGTGCTACGTAGCTCATGAAGAAGTAATACACGAAACGATCGCATGGTTAAGTACGGGCCTCGCGGTTGTCGCGGCGTGTGGCCGCAAGGAAGATGTCTTCAAGCCCAGCTTGTTCTTCGGCAACTTCGCGCACGCGAAGTCCAGCGGACACCAGTGAGCTTAGCAGTTGATTGCGTGCGGGTGATTCTGGGGAAAGAACGACGCGAAACTCGCACCAACCGTCCCCGGTCATTCGGACTTCACGACACGTTGATTGAGCATCCATCGCTCGGGTTAAGCGTTCAAGTTCTGCATGTGTGCATGCGGCGACAACGCGATGGCCCAGTGAGGGTAAGAGATCGCGGCGTAATTCTTCGGTACGTCCTTGGGCAACAATACGGCCACGATTTAAGATAATCACGCGGTCACAGACTTGTTCCACTTCTGCTAAAATATGGCTGGAAATAAGCACGGCCATTTTACCGCGGAGCGAGCGCAGTAAATCACGGATGCCAAGTATTTGGTGCGGGTCGAGTCCGATGGTCGGCTCATCGAGCAAAATAATTTTAGGTTGCGCAAGTAAGGCGTCTGCAATGCCTACCCGCTGGCGAAAACCTTTTGAAAGGTGCGCAATCAACATGCCCGCACGTCCTTGCAGGTCGCAATCATGCATGGACTGATCGACGCGCAATTCAACTTGGTCTTCCTCCACACCTTTGAGTCTCGCCCGCAGTTCTAAATATTCACGAATACGGAGATCTTCAGGTAAGGGGTTATTTTCCGGCATGTATGCCAAATGTTGTTTGGCCTTTGCAGGCTCAAGGGCGACAGATTCGCCCCAGATGGTTGCCCGTCCGGAAGTTGCGAGTAAACGGCCGGCGAGGATGCGAAGCGTGGTCGACTTGCCGGCTCCATTCGGACCGAGAAAGCCGACAATTTCACCTGGCCCTACTTTAAATGAAATATCCTCAATGGCTGTGAGCGCACCGTAGCGCTTTGTCAGGCGGTTCGCCTCGAGCGCTAAGTCAGGCTGAGTAGCATCGTCCGCCATGCCGTCTTCATTGACCCCGCGCTGCTGAAGGTCGAAGCGAGGGTTCAGAGGAAATTAAAGCACGTTGGTCTTCGCGCCAAGGGTGATTGGGTCCGAGTTGACGATCCATCTTGTCGAGCCAGTTGCGTGCCGCTGTGTAATCTGATTTCGCAAGTGCACCGCGCGCAAGAGCCAGCAGTGCAGGTCCGCGAAGTGCATCCGGTGCGGTTGTTGATTCGGCAACGCGTGTTAAGCGCGCGATGGCATCGGGTGCGCCAACTTCTTGAGCTTGCAGGGCTGCATAGAGCCGTGCGCGCCAACCGAGCGATTGAACAGTTTTATCGTCGGGTGCAGATTCCGCGGCAGTTGCGGCAACGTCATAAGCAGCTAAGGAGGGCTTGCCGGCCTCATGTAAACCATCAGCGATTTCTAGCAATGCGACAACCGAGAGTGTTTCGCCAGGATGGGCGGAAGCAAAGGCTGCTCGCCCTGCGTCATCTTTTAAAGATGCGTATTCTTCGCGAAGCGCTTCGCGTTGACTCTCTAGCCATGCATCGACGGCAAACCAGCAAACGAGGCCGATGAAAATGGCAACGGTTGAGCCAATGATGCGCTCGCGATTGCGCTCCCAAAAGAGCCAAAGGCGATCTTCGGAGTCGGCTTGAGCAAAATCTTCGTCGACGATGACTAAATTGCGGTCGTCTTCGGGAGTGGTCTTCTTGCGGCTTTCGTCGGACATAGCGGTCATACAGGCTTGGCAGACAACGGGCTGAGTCAATCCCTCGCCACCCTCATCCGCGCTTGTCTGGGGCGGTCTTTCGTCAAGTATTAGCGGTCAGCCCAATGTCCCTATCCACCGAACTCCTTAGCCGTATCGAAGCCTCTGGCAAAATATCTGAGGCTGCCTTGGTTAATGTGCGTCTTTGGCTGGGCTCAGGAAGCCTTCCGGCTTGGGCGGTCCGCGGGCTCGCCGAGCTTGTGGATCTCGCTGCATGGGCTGAGCTCGAAGATCGTTTCTATAAAGGCATCGCTTTTGGTACGGGTGGTATGCGCGGGCGTACTCAAGGTAAGGTCATTCCCCCGTCTGAACTAGGCAAGGTGAGTGCACTTGGAACACCCGAGCACCCAGCAACAGGATCGGCTTACCTGAATAGCTTTAACATTTTGCGAGCGACTAAAGGGCTCTTCTTGCATCTTGCGACCGCAGATCGGCCTTCACCTCGATTGGTTATTGCGCACGACGTCCGGCATTTTTCCCGAACATTTGCAGAAGAGGCCGCATCGGCGTGGATTCAGCTCGGCGGTGAAGCTTTTCTTTTTGAAGGACCACGCTCCACGCCACAGTTAAGTTTTACAGTTCGTTTTTTGAAAGCAGACGCAGGTGTTGTTTTAACAGCGAGCCACAACCCGCCACATGACAATGGCTTTAAGTGCTGCTTGGCAACGGGCGGGCAAGTGATGCCGCCCGACGACGCAGCGATTATTCGGCGCGTTGAATCTTTAGGTATCGCGGATATTATGGATCTACTTTCAGGCCCCTCACAAGCCGCGCAGGTTGTTTCAGCTGAGGCGGAAGCTGCTTACCTTGACCAAATTACCTCGGGAATTCTTGATCAAGAAGTCATCGCCCGGCATACGCCTAAAGTCGTCTATACCAATCTACATGGGACGGGTGATGTCATGGTCATCCCCGCCCTACGTCGTGTTGGTATCGACCCGATTGTGGTTGATGAGCAGCGCGAACATGACCCCCGGTTCCCCACAGTCCGCTCACCGAATCCAGAAAATCCTGAAGCCTTCACGCTCGCTCTGAAATTGGCAGCTGAACATGGCGCTGACCTTGTGCTGGCCACAGACCCGGATGCCGATCGCGTCGGCGTAGCGGTCCCTTTGCCTGAAGGAGGCTATCGTCTGCTTAATGGTAATGAAATCGCGGCATTGTTAACCGAGTTTCGACTTTCGTCACTCAAGGCTGCAGGTATTTTGCCGCAAGACGGTTCACCCGCTGCGGCCGTTGTGAAATCAATTGTTACCACGCCGTTGGTTGATGCTATTTGTGCGCGCCACGGGGTTCGCTGCGTTGGAACACTCACAGGTTTTAAATGGATTGCAGGAAAAGCGGAGCGTTGGTCCGCGCGTTTAGTGGAGCGAGCAGGCGCCGAATCAGCGTCGCTCCCCTTACGTCGTCGCGCTGCTCTCGCCTTGAGACATTCAACACTCTTCTTGTTAGGGCTCGAAGAAAGCCATGGCTACCTCGCCGATGATGGGGTGCGAGATAAAGATGCGAATGCGACGGCGCTGATCCTTTGCGAATTCGCCGCAACGTTACGTGCGCGCGGTCGGACGCTTCTCGACGCACTTGATGCCTTGCATTTAAGCCACGGAGCTTACGCCGAAGATTTACTCAATGTGACGATGGAGGGCGCGGCAGGTGCCACCTCAATCCAGCGTATATTGAAGTCATGGCGAACAAAGCCACCGACAATCGTTGATGAATCCAAAGTGGTTAAAATAACTGATTTTGGTGCAGGCAAAGCAGACATACTTGACGAAGAGGGCGAGGCGGTACCTCGCGAGGACTTCCTCGTCGTAGATTTAGCGGATGGGCGTCGCGTAGCTGTGCGTGCTTCAGGCACGGAGCCGAAAATTAAATTTTATAGTTATGCCCGATCCGTAGCTGCGGATGGCGATGATCTTGCGGGCGCAAGAAAGCGTGCCCGTGCATCGGTGCTCGCTTTGAGGTCTTGGCTTGAATTAGATACTAAGGCTCGGGCTAAATAACATTTATGCGTATATTATTCCTCATGGGTTTACTCACAGGCTGTGCTACCGGGCCTTCGACGGATGCATCTTTCCGGTCAGAAAAATCGCCCATGGCAGCCGCCCTGGCAGGCGAAGCTGTTCCCGAGGGCGGATTAAAGGGAGTCAATGAGCGCAACGCAGAGCGTGCGCGTACGGGTGATTGGCGCGCCGTTCGTCCCGCTGTCGGCCCGACCGAGTAATTTCAGTTAAACTGCGCCGCAGGCGACGAGAGCCTTCTGTACCGAACGCTCTGGCACATTGTCATGGGTCGCGGCTGCTCCTAATTGCTGCATAACAACGAAACGCAAGGCGCCTGACCGTGCCTTTTTATCGCGACGCATCGCGGCCATTAAATCTTCCGTAGCGAGTGGCTTCGATAAGCAAACAGGCAGCGCGTTGAGCGTAAGCACATCATTCACTTTTTTAACCTGGTCTGCCGAAAGGAATCCAAGGTCTTGTGAGAGCGTTGCGGCCATTGAAAGGCCGACTGCAATCGCTTCGCCATGTAAGTAGGTTCCGTACCCTGCGACCGCTTCGATGGCATGTCCAAAGGTGTGGCCCAGATTAAGCAGTGCTCGCCCATTGCTCTCAGCGGTCTCGCGTTCATCTTTAGCCACAATAGCTGCCTTCATTTCCACACAACGCAGGATAACCGAAGCAAGCTCTGGGTGGTTCCATGTGAGGCGCCCAGCTTTTTCGAGTTTAGCTAGCAGTGCGCTATCCCCGAGGAGTCCGTATTTAATAACTTCAGCTACACCTGCAGAAAATTCTCTCGTGGGTAAGCTTTGTAGGACTTGGGTGTCCGCGAGAACGAGTTGGGGTTGATGGAAAGCGCCTGCGAGATTTTTACCCTGCGGTAAATTAATACCCGTCTTGCCGCCTACCGAACTATCGACCATCGCGA
>CANHHS010000042.1 GCA_947460445.1 Opitutia bacterium
GTACGACCCTTCACTAAACGCTGCACAGCGGCAAAGCGCAGAATCTGTTCCATCTTCGCAATTTCCGCAGGGTCTATTTCTTTTTGACCGCGAGCTGCTTCAACGGCTACGCGGGCGCGCTCTTCCGCTTGCTCAATTGCCCGAAGGTCAATCTTGGCTTCGTCAATCGCCGCCTCTGTCACAACGGATACCTTATCGGAAACAATCCGTACAAATCCGCTATCGATGGCGAGTCGCGTAATTTTGCCACCCAAGGTGACAATGACTTCGCCCGCGGCGATCACCGCTGTCAACGGGATGTGTCCAGGAAGGATACCAATGCTTCCCATCTCCGTCGGCAAGTTCACGCAATCCGCTGTACCTTGGTAGGCACGGCGATCGGGTGTAACAATTTCGAGAGAGAGGGGCATCTACTTACTTATTAACTGTTTTGGCTTTTTCTGAAGCAGCGATCACTTCGTCGATGCCGCCCTTCATGTAGAAGTCGTTTTCGTTCACGTGATCGAGCTCACCAGCGATAATCATTTCGAAGCCGCGGATAGTATCCTCAAGTGAAACATACTTACCAGGCGAGCCGGTGAAGATTTCTGCGACGTGGAATGGCTGGGAGAGGAACTTCTGCACCTTACGGGCGCGGAAGACGACGAGCTTGTCTTCAGGGGAAAGCTCATCGAGACCCAAGATGGCGATGATGTCCTGTAGGTCTTTGTAGCGCTGAAGGAGGCCTTGAACGCCGCGGGCAACGCGGAAGTGGCGCTCGCCGACGACTTCAGGGGCAAGGGCGGTCGATGTTGATGCCAAGGGATCCACCGCAGGGTAAATGCCAAGCTCAGCAATACGACGCTCGAGCACGACGGTTGAGTCTAAGTGGGCGAAGGTGTTCGCAGGAGCAGGGTCCGTTAAGTCGTCCGCAGGAACGTAGACCGCTTGGAAGGACGTAATCGAGCCCTTCTTCGTCGAGGTGATGCGCTCTTGAAGATTACCCATTTCCGATGCGAGGGTTGGCTGATAGCCCACGGCCGAAGGTGAACGGCCGAGAAGTGCGGACACTTCGGATCCGGCTTGCGAGAAGCGGAAGACGTTGTCGACGAAGAGCAAGACGTCGCGGTTTTGCTCATCGCGGAAGAACTCAGCCATCGCGAGAGCGGAAAGCGCCACGCGCATACGTGCACCAGGCGGCTCGTTCATTTGGCCGTACACGAGGGCAACTTTGGACTTCGAAAGGTCCTTCTGGTCAATAACGCCTGCTTCGGACATTTCGTGGTAAAGGTCATTACCTTCACGTGAGCGCTCGCCGACGCCTGCAAAGACGGAGAATCCACCCTGCTTCATCGCGATGTTGTTAATGAGCTCCATGATCACGACCGTCTTGCCGACACCCGCACCACCGAAGGCGCCGACTTTACCGCCCTTCACGAAGGGACAGATAAGGTCGATGACTTTAATACCTGTTCCGAGAAGTTCGGCCGAGGTAGCTTGCTCGGTGAGAGGCGGAGGTAAGCGGTGAATTGGGTAACGCTTCTCAGCGTTCACAGGACCGCGTTCATCCACAGCATCGCCCGTAACATTGAAGATGCGGCCAAGAACGGCGTTGCCGACAGGAACGGTGATTGGGGATCCGGTGTCGACTGCAGGCGTACCGCGTACGAGGCCTTCTGTCGTGGTCATCGCGACCGCGCGAACGAGGCCGTTGCCTAAGTGCTGCTGCACTTCGAGAACGAGGCGCGTAGGCTTGCCCTCGATTTTGTAGTCAATCTGGATCGCGTTATAAATCTCCGGAACCTTGTCGGAGGGGAATTGAACGTCGACGACTGCGCCGAGGACTTGAGTGATTGTGCCGGTGGTGCTCATGTTTAAAAAAGTTAGGTGGGTTTGGGTGTAAAATTAAGATTGGGCGGAAGCGCCTGCAGTCAGTTCGAGAATTTCCTGTGTAATCGCTGCTTGGCGGGCCTTGTTATACTCAAGCGAAAGAGCGGCAGCGATTTTCTTGGAATTGTCTGTGGCTGCTTTCATCGCCACCATGCGCGAACTGTGTTCCGAAGCCTTTGATTCGAGGACGGCTTGGTGAACAGCCTGCTTGAAGAACAGTCCGGGTAACTCTTTGAGAATTTGGCTAGCTGAAGGTTCAAAAATCATGTCACGCTCATCGTGCTCAATCTTTGGTTCAGGCAGGCCAAGCTTTTCTCTCAATTCGCGAGCTTGTTGTACAAGGCTGTCTGCGGGCAAGAGACGCTGCACACGCGGTGTTTGCACCAGGGTGTTCTTGAAGTAGGCGTACAACACTTCAACGGTATCTACTTTGCCATCAAGGAAGGCCTTGATAAGGAATTCGGCAGCCGGGCGCACTTCGCTGAAATTAGCTCGGTCAGAAACTGGGAAGTCGGCAAGCAGTGTGCGCCCAGCACGGGCGAGCGCTTGCTTACCTTTGCGGCCGATGGTCACAAAAGCTGCGCCCTGAATTTCAAAAGCGACGCGGGTAAGATTACCGTTGAGCGCGCCACACATGCCTTTGTCGGGTGTGATTAAAAGGATGCCGCGCGTCTTGACGTCACGCTTCTTTAAAAGTGGGTGCGAAAATTCGCCTACCTTACTCAACGCAGTGTCGAGAATTTCGCCAAGTAACTCGGCGTAATCACGACTCGCCTTGGCGGCGTCTTGGGCACGCTTCATTTTCGAGGACGCGACGAGCTGCATGGCACGGGTAATTTGACCGGTGCTTTTAACCGATTTGATTCGGTTGCGGATCTCGCGAAGTCCTTTAGGCATAGCGTGCGTTTAGTGAGGGAGTGGCTTAGCCCTTGAATCCGCGACGCCAAGTATCGCAGGCGCTCTTCAGCTCTGCAGCACCCGCGTCATCAATCTTCTCACCTTGGCGAATTTTTGTGAGTACGCCAATTTTGGTGGATTCAAAGTGTGCTTGTAGTGACTGCGCGGCAGCTTGGACGGACTTGACGGCAACATCATTGAAGAAGCCGTTTTGCATCGCCCAAATCAACGCACACTGAATCTCAGCAGACTTTGGTGCAGTGGGAGGCTGTTTAAAGAGTTCCACGAAGCGGTCACCTTTATCAAGGATGCCCTTTGTTTGCGCATCAAGGTCTGAACCGAATTGAGCAAAGGCAGCCAGTTCGCGATACTGTGCGAGTTCGCCTTTAACTTTACCGGCAACTTGCTTGAACGCTTTAATTTGTGCGGCCGAACCCACGCGCGACACGGAGAGGCCTACCGAGACAGCTGGACGGATACCTTGGTTGAACAAGTCGGTCTGAAGGAAGACCTGACCGTCTGTAATCGAAATGACGTTGGTAGGAATGTAAGCCGAGACGTCACCCGCTTGGGTTTCAATAATTGGCAGAGCGGTGAGCGATCCTTTACCAGCCAAGCGAGCGGAGCGCTCAAGTAAGCGGGAGTGCAAGTAGAAGACGTCGCCAGGATACGCTTCGCGACCCGAGGGGCGCTTTAAGATCAGTGAGATTTGGCGATAAGCTGCGGCGTGCTTGGAAAGGTCATCGTACACGATGAGTGCATCCATACCGTTTTCCATGAACCACTCGCCGATAGCGGTGCCAGAGAATGGTGCGAAGACTTGATTGGCGGCGTTGTCCGCAGCAGGTGCGGCGACAATCACACAGAACTCCATGGCGCCAGCCTTCTCGAGTGTGCCGATGGTGCGGGCGATTGAAGAATTCTTTGTGCCGATGGCGACGTAGACAGAATAAACAGGGCGGAACTTCGCATCACCCGAAGCCAGACCGACGCGATTGGCGTTGGCTTGGTTAATGATGGTGTCGATAGCGATCGTGGTTTTTCCGGTAGCACGGTCGCCGATGATGAGTTCGCGCTGACCGCGGCCGATAGGGATCATCGCATCAATTGCCATGATACCTGTCTGCATCGGTTGATCGACAGACTTACGAGGAATAATACCGGGAGCGATTTTTTCGACAGGGTAACGCTCGGTTGACTGGATGGGGCCTTTGCCGTCCACAGGATTACCTAAAGCATCAACCACGCGTCCGAGCAGGCCCTTGCCAACAGGGATTGAGAGCAGGCGTCCAGTCGTCTTTGCCTCCATGCCTTCTTTAAGGCTAGAGATGTCACCCATGACGACGCAGCCGACGGTGTCTTCGGCAAGGTTTAGCGCAACGCCTTGTAGTCCGCCCGGAAGCTCAATCATTTCGTTCATCATGACGCCGGAGAGGCCGTCGATGGCGGCGACACCGTCCGCAAGGGTGACGATGGTGCCAACGTTGGACTTGCCCGCACGGGTGTCCAGGCCGGCGATGGCCTTTTGAATCTGATCGATCGCGTTACTCATTGTAGGAAGGTTTAGGGGATGGGTTTGGAAATTTTTAGGAAAGAGCCTTCACCAAGTTGGCAAGGCGAAGGGCGGAAGTAAGATCGGTAACGTCGTCACCGACGCGTACACGGAATCCAGCAAGGAGCGCATCCTTGCGTGTGGGCACTGGGGTGACGGGACGACCGAGTGTTTTAGTGAAATAAGCCGCAATCGCTGCAGCGTCATTTGCAGAGAGCGGTCCTGCGTGCTCAATGCGAGCCTCGCTACGCGCAATCTCACGGCGAACCGAAGTGAGGTACGCGCGCAAAACTGGGCGCAATTCGTGAGCCGAATATTTTTTAGAAATCGCTGCAACCACTGCGCTGACGCGCTCGGAAGAAACCACTCCGTCATGGAGGGAAAGCGCCAGGAGGCGCTTGGCTTCAACTCGTGCAGCGGCGGGTGACATCGAGAAAATTACCGAGCGAGTTGCTTGGTCGCGGCCTCATTGAGGCGCGTCTTGGTGGCATCATCGAGCGATTGCTCGAGAACTTTTGCAGCGGTCTCGACAACAAGGCGGGCCGCATCGGTGCGGAACTCGACTTGCATACGACGACGGTCGGCTTCGATTGCCTCTTGGCCACGACGAATGACTTCCGTGGTCGCAACGACTGCTTCTGCTTTGGCGGCTTCGACAACTTGTTTAGCAGCCGCACGTGCTTGAGTAAGAATGGTGGCGGATTCTTCGGCAGCCTGGTTCAGGCGCGCTTCCGCAGTTTTGTTAGCTTCGGCTAAGCGCTTTTCAGCAGCAGCAGCATCGGCGAGTCCTTTTTCAATAATCGCTGTGCGCTGCTCGAGCGTGCCAAGTGCCGGCTTAATCGCCCACTTCCAAAGAACGAAAGCAAGGATGCAGAAGTTAATCAGCTGGACGATGAGGTGCGGACCATCGACGCCGAAGTTGCCGAGCAATTCGGAAATGGGGTTATTGGCGTGTCCGTTTTCGGCGGAGCCGTGGGCGGTTTCGAGGAGGAAGGTCATGGCGATAAATTCTGCGCTTGGGTAAAGGTAAGTGGCGGGCCCCCTTGCGGGGGCCTCACCACAACTGGCTTATACTTGGGCCTTGAGGAAGATCGCGTAGAACGCGACCGCTTCAGCGAGAGCCATGCCCAGGATGGACTGGACGAGGATCTTGCCGGAGGCCTCAGGGTTACGACCCACGGATTCGACAGCTTTGGCACCAATCATTGCTACACCGATAGCAGCCGCGAGGCAGCCAGCAGCAGCAGGAAGGGAACCGGTAATTTCAGCGAGGATCATATATGTGTGTGTGTTTGGTTTGGTTTTTTCTCGATCGGCCGCATGGGGAGTTCCCAGCAAGTCGCTAACCGTGAAAGTAAATTAGTGGGCGTGTTCTTCGTCGTGTCCGCCTTCGTGATTACAAATGAGGCCGATATAAACGGCGGAAAGAAGCGTGAAGACGAATGCTTGAATCAAGCCAACCAGAACTTCGAGCATCGCAGCGAGCGCAGGTACAACATAGGGCGCGGTGTTGCCAAGTGCGTGGATTAAATTTTCGCCGCCGAAGACATTTCCGTAAAGGCGGAACGAAAGTGAAATGATTCGGAAAAGAATGGAGACGACCTCAATGCCGCCGACACCAACGAAGATAAAGCTGAGCAAAATCCACATCGGTAATCCAATTTCTTTCTTGTCCGCTTTGTTGCCAAAAAGATCAAAGATGAGCACCTTCAGGCCAGCGTAGCGAAGCACGAAGTATGTCCAGAAAGTGAACGATAGAATACTGAGTGCTAAGGTTGTATTGAGGTCGGAATTTGCTGGGCGAATGGCATCAACCCATTCTGTACCGTTCTGGTATTTAAGCGTACCAACTCCGGGGAGTAAGCCACTCCAGTTCATCAATAAAATGAAAACGAAAAATGCGCAGAGCGCGGGGAAAACTTTCCCGATCATTTTTTTTCCAACAATCGGCTCAAGTGCATCGCGAAGGCCTTGCGCCATGCCTTCAACGATCGCCTGACCTTTGCCGGGAATCAATTTCGGCGTGCCAACGGTTAAGCGCACTGCGACGATAATGAGCAGAGCGATAATCCAAGTCGTGAGAACAGAATTCGTGACAGGAAATCCACCGATCTCGAAAAGGTTCGTTGCAGTTGCTGAAACACCTTCATGACTTTCACCACTCGCGGCCATGAGCAGGGAGGGTGAAAAAAGAAGGGTGAAAAAGTAACGCTTCATGCGGCAGGCTCCTACAAGGGAGAAGGGAGCCTTGGACAAGGGTCAACACTACGCGGAGGAGCAACCTTGGAGTTAGGAAAACCCCTTTTTGCCTATAAGAAAAACTTATAGGGTCTCGCTTACGGCTGTAGCCTGCTAATCGACCAGCCCTGGGCTGCCTTTTGGTAAACAAACCTATCGTGCAGGCGATTGGGCCGACCTTGCCAAAACTCGATTTGCTGAGGTTTTATGCGTAAACCACCCCAATGAGGGGGAACAGGCACGCGCCCCTCGGGGTGTTCTATTTTTAACTGTTCAAGCCGTGCCTCTAAGGTCGCCCGATCTGCGACTGGGTCGCTTTGTGAGGAGGCCCAGGCTCCGAGCTGACTCCCATACGGCCGGGTTTGAAAGTAAGCCTCTGTCTCCTCTCTTGAAATATGCTCAACCGTGCCAAGCACGTGTACCTGGCGTTCAAATTCAATCCATGGAAAAGTGACTGATGCCTGGGGATTTACTTCTAGATCGCGGGCTTTATGCCCTCGAAGGTTAGTATAGAAGGCAAAGCCACGCTCATCAAAGGCCTTCAGGAGAACAACGCGCGTCGAGGGAACCTGTTTAGAGGAAACGGTCGCTAACACCATAGCATTGGGCTCATGGAGATCTGCATCGATGGCTTGCTGGAACCAAAGCCGGAACTGTGCAATGGGATCTGCGGCAAGTTCATTACGGTCGAGTCCATGTAAGGTGTACTCGCGACGAAGTTTGTGCAGGTCCATAGGGCACTTAGCCTAGGCTTTCTGTCGGCCTCGGCAAGCGGGGAGACTTTCCACCCTCGCAGTAAGGGCAAGTCTAGCCCTACCCTGCTCTTCCTAATGAATTTGATGCTCATGACTGAGGTGGAAGCCCGAGAAGGTTTACGCCCTGACGATGCTCGCGCTCGCCACCTCTTAAGAACACTCACGGCGCATATTGGAACCACTGTACACGTCGGCGTGCGGAATGGCCGACGTGGCATCGCCACAATCTTAACGGTCGAACCAAAGCTTACGTTTGGCATTCGTTGGGAAAATGCCGTTCAACAAAAACTCCCGCTTGATGTCTTGGTGGGCTTGCCGCGTCCACAATCTGCGCGAAAAATTCTTCATGACCTCGCAAGCCTTGGTGCGAATCGAATTATTTTCTTCAAACCTGCTAAAGGTGATCCTGCGTATGCAACGAGTTCGCTCTGGTCTACAGATGAATGGAAGGAGCTTCTCGACAAAGGCGTCGAGCAAGCTTGCTCAACGTTAATTCCCGAAGTCATCCACGCACCTTCACTCGCTGAAGCGCTGTCGCTTTCAAGTAATGCAGGCGTACGTGTTGCATTAGATCCTTATGAAGCGGACGGCCCCCTCGGCTCACAGCCGGCTCGCGCCGGAGCCACGCACGCTGCCATTGCGATTGGTCCCGAGCGCGGCTGGGACGCAACCGAACGCGCCGCACTCAAGGCCGCTGGCTGGACACTCCGTCACTTAGGCGACCGTGTGCTCAGGGTTGAAGCAGCATGCTTGATTGGCGGCGGCATGCTCTTGGCACAACTGGGCGCTTGGCGTCCTCACCGCCCAATTATTTAATTAAAGTCGGCGAAGGATTGTCGCAGCAGGCTGCCCTTTGCCTTTGCCCAATACTTTGTGTAAGCGCCAACCTTCAAGGATAGGCACAGTGAAGCCACCGGGTGCTTCAAAAATAATTCGTGTGGCTTCATGGGGTGCTGCCGATGCAACTGCGACTGCTGCTAAGCGTTGCGCTTCGCGTTCCCAAAGTTCCCACGGCGGATCGACAAAAATTAAATCAAAGTCGGCAACGGTCGGCGTAAAAGCCAACACATCGCCCGTAATAACTTCAAGTGGTAACTCGGTTAACTCCATGGACTTTGCGACCGCTGTGGCATTGTGGCGAATGACATCTGCCGTCGCGCGATCCACACATACCGCCGAACGCGCCCCGCGACTTAATGCTTCGAGTGCATACGAGCCTGTGCCTGCAAAGAGATCGAGTACGCGTGCATCCGGAATAAAAGCCGCCAAGGAGTTATAAATAGATCCGCGCAAATAATCGGTGGCAGGTCTCACCGGTCCCGAGGGGACGCGTAGTTGAATACCTCGAGCTTTACCACCAGTCACGCGCATGGTTAAACGCTCCTCATCCGATGACGGCGGTCAACGGCGTTCCGCGCCCATCGCTTGCCGGCGCGGCGACCAGCACGTGGTGCGTCCGCCAATGGTGGCACGTGCCAATGGACTACGGGTGCGCGGGCAACGTCCGCCTTTTTCCCACCGATGGTTAAAGAGCCAGCTGTCAGGCGGGTCTGACCAGTCTTTACCAATGACACGCAAAGCGTCACGGCAGACTTCTCTCAAGGTGCGGTGTAATGTACGCACGGCTTGTGGACTAAAATCTCCAGCTTTGGCGCGAGGATGAAAGCCCGCCCGCCAGAGAACTTCGTCGGCCATCCAATTACCAATCCCTGGGAAGCACTCTTGCATTAAGAGCACGGGCTTAATGCTCGTACGTGATCGCCTTCGTAAAAAGGCCGCAACAACTCCTGGCGTAAACTCTGACGATAAAATTGCGGGTGGAATTTTTTCCCACCATGGAGGAGTATCGGGTCCTCGCCAAAACTGGATACGTCCAAATTGGCGCGGATCGACAAAGATGAGTTCGCGGCCGTCATTCAGGGTTATTTTAAAATGATCGTGTCGACGGACTTTTTGTTTTGCGGCAGTTGCTTCAAGTTTGCCGGTCATACCTAGGTGCACGCCGATCCAGGCTCCATTTGAAAAACAAAGTGCTATTTGTTTTGCGGCGGCTGTCGACCGGACGAACG
This sequence comes from Opitutia bacterium, assembly GCA_947460445.1. GTDB lineage: Bacteria > Verrucomicrobiota > Verrucomicrobiia > Opitutales > UBA953 > UBA8828. The sequence continues at coordinate 9,381 of CANHHS010000042.1, forward strand.
TTGCTCCAACGAGGGCCTCGGTCATGGCTTTGACGTTAATCCCACGCCCGACCCTTGCTTTTGAATTCAAGAAAACTTTGGTGACGGTTTTCCCAAGGCCAATATCCCATTGTTTCCGGAAATATTCTACTTCGGCGAGTTCGGGCATCGTTTGAGACTCCAAAAGACCAGCTTCGGGCAAAACTGCAAGTCGCCCTCGGCCATTGCTCTGCTAACCATGCCTTGCTGGCCACTTCTCTCGCACTCCGGGGTTGTCCCGGCTGGGTGACCCGCCAACTGTCATGGCATGTCCGCTGGCTCTACAGCCCTCCCTTTCAAAATTAGTGCGCTCATCTTTTTACAAGATGCACAGGGTCGCCAGTTGCTTATACGCCGAACCAAAGCACCGAACAAAGGGTGCTGGAGTCCTGTGGGCGGCAAACTGGAGATGGCCCAAGGGGAATCCCCATTTGAATGTGCTGTGCGCGAAGTGAATGAAGAAACAGGACTGGTGATTACTGAAAATGATTTGCACCTCTTCGGCATGGTCAGTGAGCGCGGCTACGAAGGCGCCGGCCACTGGTTGATGTTTTTATTCACCTGTCGGAAAAATATTCCTTCTTTGCCGGCGGAAATTTCAGAAGGTCGATTTGATTTCTTCACCCGTGAAGCTATTAACGGTATCGAAATTCCTGAAACCGATCGCACACTGCTCTGGCCTGTTTGGGATAATCACCGCACTTCGTTCCTGGCTTATCGGGCAGAATGCGATCCATCCAAAGCGCTGCGCGTGACCGAAGAAGAGTCGCACTTGCGCCCTCACCTCGACTGACGATGGACGCCGCTGGAGCAGGAGCTGATTTCCGCACCGAACGAAAACCAGCTGTGCCAATTGGGCCGCGCCTTCGTGAATACTTGGCTCGAGAAGGCCGCGAGGTCGCCTTACCCGTTTCTTACGAACGCCTCCGTGGCTATAATCAGTCTGTTCCTTTAATAGAGCGGGATGGTACAGATACCCTTTGGGAAACAGTCGCGTACCCGCAGGACGAACTTGAGTCGCTCTCGCAAGGCTTACTGGAAACCTACGCACTGCTTCGTGGCGAAGGCGGCATGCGTGTTTTCCGACACGTTTTCGTCGACCGCATTGATTACTGCGCCTTTGGCAATTCACAGCCCTTCCGCATCCGGATTGTGAATGCTTACAATGAGAATCATGACTATTTCTATGTGAAGATTGCGGATGCTTCGCGCATTGCGGGCTTGGAGCTTGAGCACCTGCTTTCGCCGAACCGCATGCATTACTTAACGGAATTATCTACCCTTGTTGAAGAGCATGTCACGGGTATACCCGGTGACCGCTTTGCCGCACGCTGGCTTGAGGGTACAAATTATCACCCCGTGCGTCTTGCGAAAGAACTCATCAAGTTTGAGGAACGGTGTTTGGTGCGACTTCTTGGCGATATGCGGGCTTATAATTTCGTAGTAGCCGTCACGCCGGACTTTGATGCGACATCTATCCGCGTGCGCGCGATGGACTTCGACCAACAGTGCTACAATGGTCGCCTAAAGTTCTACCTGCCTGGCTCGTTTAAGGAAAATCGTCCGTTTGTAGACCTTTGTGCCCAGCACATTAACGCCGCCACCGCAGACCAATATCGGGTTGAAGAAAAATCCCTTATCCACCGTCGCCACTTAGCTGCACCGGATCGGGTGAAGGACTTGTTGCTCGCCTTGGCGGAATTACCGCTTTCCACCCCTGACCGCGTCGTCGAACTAGCAGGTGGGCTCGCAGAACACCATAAAGACAAGGGTTTCTTGGGCGCCAAGGATATGGCAGGCCTGATTGAGCATAGCCTGGACCGCCTCGGACGTGTTCTTCGCGGGTAAAGAGAGTCCACGCTGGACATACCGAGCGGGAAAGAAACAGACTCTCCCTTGCCAATGAGCGACAACCTAAGGCACGAATGCGGCATCGCCCTCGTCAGGCTGCTAAAGCCCCTGGGATGGTACGAGCAGCGCTACGGTTCTCCGCTCCACGGATTTAATCAGCTCTTTCTCTTAATGGAGAAACAGCACAACCGCGGGCAAGATGGTGCGGGTATCGGTGGCGTCAAAGTTGGCGCTGAAAACGGCGAAGCTTTTCTGTTCCGCGATCGCGAAATTGGTGCTCAAGGCTTAACCCAAATTTACGCACGGCAACTGCGCGAATATAACTCCAAGGTGCGCGACGGCATTATCGTACCTGAGCTAGGTGACACCGTGAAACGGCATTTTGATTTCGGCGGAGAAGTTCTTTTAGGCCACCTGCGTTATGGTACATCAGGGAATTTCGATGCGGCCTCTTGCCACCCATATGCGCGTAAGTCGATTTGGCCGACACGTAATCTCCTCCTTGCAGGTAACTTTAACTTAACAAATACCGAAGCGCTCAATCGCTCCCTTTCCGAGCGCGGTGCTCACGTCATTTATTCGACCGACACCCAATCCATCTTAGAAGAAATTGGTTTCTGGCTCGATGAAGAGCATGATCGACTCTTCCGCTACCATCGCACGCAAGGCCTAGAAGGACCTGCACTGCAGGCAGCCATTTCGCACGACTTTGATGTCGGTCGCGTCCTTCGCCAGTCATCCAAGGCATGGGACGGTGGTTATGCCATCGCTGGAACGATTGGGAATGGGGACACCTTCGTACTGCGCGATCCCAATGGCATCCGTCCTTGCTGGTGGGTGCGTACCGATGACTCTGTAGCGGTGGCTTCCGAAC
>CANHHS010000043.1 GCA_947460445.1 Opitutia bacterium
AGCTGAATTCCCCAGAGTTCATAGGCCATCGAGGGTAGGTCAGGGTGGAGCGTGTCTGGGCGATGTGGCAGGAGTTCCTCGGCGGTATGACTGCCTGTGGTAACGGCATGGGCGGAGGCTAGGCCTGCATTGCGCGCGGTCTCGATATCAAAGGGCGAATCGCCGACCAAGCATGCGGTGCCTGCAGGCATCTTAAGTTGCGAGAGCGCGTGATGTGTAAAGGCTGCTTCGGGCTTACGCCAGGGAACGAGGTTTGTCCCAAAGATACCATCGAGATTTTTATCCATATCGAGGTGGGCGAGGAGCTTGAGAGAATTCGAATGATCTTTGTTCGTGAGTACGGCGACTTTGATGCCTCGGCTTCGTAGTGCGGGAAGCAGTTCGCGTGCGCCCGGATAAACTTCTAGACCTTCAAACATTACAGTTGGGAAGTGCTCAAGGTAGAGTCGGATGGCTGTCGATGCGTTGGCTTCTCCAACTAGGCGCGTCATTGTAGCTTTGGCGGCTCCGCCTACAGATTTTTTAACCTCCGCAAAAGATCGCTCCGGCAGGCCCATGATTTTCATGACATCATTCGCGCAACGGTGAATGGCCACGAAGTTATCGACCAAAGTTCCGTCTAAATCGAGTAAGACGGTCTGAGGGAGGGTTGATGACATGTGTTTATCACGCCCTGTTAGTGTGACTTTCCAAGTTTGGATTTGCAGGAAAGGTCTAAGAATCTACGGTTCGAGCATCTTCCTATGACTTTCTCGCTTAATCTCGCTAAACCACTCGGTCGTCTCGGCTACTTGGCCAACCTCATTTTCTTCAGTGTAGTCTTCTCTGCCTTTGCATGGGGAGCACATTATTTGATGACGGTTAAGCTTCCGGAGAGCGGCGCGCACCACGAAGCCGAGGTTGCCGCACAAACCGCCTATGCCACAAGCCTGACGAAGGCTAAGAAGGCAGCGGCAGGTAAAGCTTTGTCAGCCGAAGAGACAGCGAAGTTGAAGGCTGAAGCAACGGAAGTGGGTAAGAAAAAAGCTGAAGAAGCTCACCATCATGCATCCGCGACTTGGGCTCCTTTCCAAATCTTCTTACTGATTTTAGTCGCGGTCTTCTTTGGCGGGTTTGCATCCGTTGCTACCCAGCGCCGCATGAATGATGCAGGTTTGCACGGTACGCTTTGGTTAGTCATTGGCCACGTTGGTACATGGGGCTTGGCGTCCTTTTTAGCCTTCCTGCCTTACTTTGAAGCTGCAGGCACTACGCAGGGTTGGCTGAAGGCAACGTCGATTGCGGGCCTCATGCTTTTGCCGCTGTTGTTGCGTGGTGCAGGCAAGGGTGACTCGCACGACGCTCACGGTCACTGAGGCGGCGTACGCGCGGGAAGGAGCAAGCGGGAAGCAGGAAGATTAAGGATGGCCGATGGCGATCTCACGGGGTGGTCGCGTAACAGGCGCGTGAGCGATGACGCGCGATTACAGCGTCATCATTCTTGCCCCTTCCTGCTTCCCGCTTACATCTCCTTCTTCCCGTGAGCTTACCCCAGCTTGTCCTCCACCTTGTCGCAGAGTATGGACTCATTCTCTGTGCTGCGCACCTGTTTGGAAGGCTCGCAGTGCGACTAGGGCAACCATCGGTTGTCGGCATGATGGTGGCAGGTGTCTTTCTTGGCCCATCTGCCTTTGGGCATTTCGCACCTTCCGTACAGACATGGTGTTTTCCTTCAGAGACACTTAAGATTTTGCAGTGGTGTGCGCAGTTAGGAGTGGGGCTTTACCTTTTTAGTACAGGTTTAGATTTTGATGTAAGCTTGGTTGCACGCCGCACCCGTGCTGCTGTCAGCATTTCACTTGCGGGGATTCTTGTCCCATTCCTACTCGCATGGCCACTCGCTTGCTGGCTTGAGGGGCAGACAGGGCTCTTCGCTGACAATGTAGCACTTTGGCAGCGCATCCTCTTTCTCGGATCCGCTATCGCTATCACCGCTTTCCCGATGCTCGTTTGGATTGTTCGCGAACGAGGGCTAGCCGGCACTTCAATGGGAGCGCTGGCGATTGCTGCTGGAGCCATCAATGATGCCCTTGCTTGGTGCATTTTAGCACTAGTCGTTTCGTCAATCAGCGGCGATACGTCGCTTCTACTTCTTGCGGCCTTAGGTGCCGCTGTGATGGCTGTCTTTTGTTATTATTGGGGTCGACGGATACTGGCGGTCCTAACTGAACCTGTTGAAGCTGCCGGATGTGTGCGCGTGCAAAATCTTATCCCTGTCATCCTGGTACTCGCGGCCTTTCTTGGGTTTAGCGAATGGATTGGACTACACGCAGTCTTTGGCGGCTTTCTTTGCGGGCTCTGTCTTCCGCGCGGTCGACTCACTGAGTGGCTGCGTGGAAAACTAGATCCAGTAGTTGGGCCATTTCTCCTGCCGCTCTTCTTTACATTTTCTGGGCTCAACACTCGCCTTGATTTAGTACTGTCGATGGAAGGACTACAGGTGCTTGCCGCCGTACTTGTTATTTCTGTTCTTGGCAAAGGTGTGGCGTGCTGGGGTGCGGCACGATTCGCAGGGATGGATAATGCATCGGCATGCGGTCTCGGCGCGCTGATGAACGCACGCGGGCTCATGGAGCTTATTCTTTTGAATATCGGACTCAGTGCGGGGATTGTTGGCCCGCTGCTTTTCTCCGTACTCGTGCTGATGGCGATTCTGACAACCTTCGCCGCGACGCCGCTCTTTAACTGGCTGGGGCCGAAGGCGGAGACGAAAGATGAGAGACTAAAGACTAAGGACTAAAGACTAAGGACTAAGCACTAAGGACTAAGGACTAAAGTTAGATGGCAGGAAAGATCGCGGTCACCTCGGCGAGGCGACCTTACCAAAGACAGGTCCAAAGACTAAGGGCTAACGTGGTCTTAGACTTCTAGGGTGATCTGAACTTCGACGGCTGCGTTGAGCGGTAGGCCATTGACGGATACGGCTGCTCGTGCGTGCTTACCGGTATCGCCAAAAACAGAGACGAGAAATTCTGAGCAACCATTAAGCACTTTTGGGCTGTCCGAAAAGCCATCGATGCCGTTGACGTAGCCCTGAACCATGACGACGCGTTTGATGGCATCTAAAGAGCCCAAGGCGACACGCGCATTGGCCAATGCGTTCAGCGCGCAAATGCGGGCGCCTTCGGCAGCAGCGGCGATGTCGACGTCTTTACCGACTTTGCCTGCGCAGACAATTTTTCCGTCACGCAGTGGAAGGGTTCCTGCCAGCACGAGCAGATTGCCTGTGCGCACGGAGGGTACATAAGCACCAGCAGAGGCAGGCGGGGTGGGCAATTCGATGCCTAGCTCGCGAAGGCGAGCCTCAGGGGAATAAACGGACATCGCTTAGCGCGTGCGTGGCTTCGACATTAAATCCAGCATCTCGACGATGAGCTCGCGTGACTTGGATTTGATGTCGCGGGTTAGCACGGTGTCAGATGTACCCGCTGCGCTACGCTCAGCACGATAGGTCTCGGCAACGATTGGTTGGCTGTTACGGCGAATGGTTGCGTCGTCACGTACAGACAATGAAACCTGTCCAGCGAAGCGACCGAGGCCTCGGTCAAAGCGAATTTCGATAACGAGCTGTGGGGTCGATGCGTCAGGATTGAGCGCAGGGAGTTCCTTGGTGGTGACTCCAGCACGACGAAGCTCCAGTTCGGCGAGATCGCGGAGCTCGTTGCGGAGCTCAGCATCATCGGGACGGTTTTCAGTCGTGCGAACGTCGATGTAAAAATAGGAAATCGACTTCAGGCGAGCGACCGAAGGGTCAGCTTCACCTGGCTTTGGGGCGGTCCGGGTAGCAGGGGTCGGTGCCGTTGGGCTGGCAGGGTCTTCGAATCCTTGAGCGGAAAGAAGGGCTGCGACGACAAGGAGAGGGAGGGCGATGCGAAGGCGCATGGGGACTTTATGGTTGATAGTTGGGCTGGGGTAAACCGTGAAATGAAAGAGGATATGCCCTTTCCGTCTCGCCCTCGGCTAACTCATATCTTAAAGAAATACCGATGATTTTCCATAGCCTTAGTCTCCACCTTGCTACTTCCGAGCGTGGCATTGCGTGGTTTTACGAACAAATGGACGCTCCCGGTCGTGCTGTCGCCGGCGTTCTTCTCCTCTGCTCGTTCATAGGTTGGGGTGCGATGATCCAAAAGTGGAGTGACGTCCAAGACGTGCGCCGTCGTAACCACGCATTTGAAGGACGTCTCCGCAATGAAAACGCCGTCACATCTTTAAACTTCCCGCGCAGCGCAGGTCTTTGTCCTTACGAGTATTTAGTCGCCGAAGCGACAACCGCTTACCAACGCCACAAGGGGAAGATGACTTCGCGTCAAGATATCGCGCTGTGTATGGGGCACGTTGAGAATGCCATCCAGCGTGGCATCGCTCGCACCTTGGTTAAGTATGAAGAAAAGATGGTGCTGCTAAGCTCACTTGTCTCCGGGGGTCCTTTCTTGGGACTACTAGGAACTGTTTGGGGTGTGATGATCACTTTCGGTGCACTCTCTGAAAAGGCTACCATCTCGATGCTTGCTCCGGGTGTTTCCGGTGCATTGGTGACGACGACTTTAGGTCTGCTCGTTGCCATTCCCGCCACGTTTGGTTATAACTTCTTACTCACGCAGGTTAAAATCATGACCACAGAGCTTGAAAACTATGCGAGCTCGTTGGCGGACCGCGTGGAACTCGAGCTTGAGGCCGAGGTTCGTCTAAATCTCGAGGCACGTGCGCAGCAAGCTGCCCATGCTCCCGCCTACGCAGCACCCGTACAGCCGGTGGCTCCTGTTGTGGTACAGCCCGTTTATCAAGCGCCAGTGGCGACGCCTGCGTCACCCGCACCTGTGCCAACGCCTATTCCAACGTCGACGCCTGCTGAACCGCCCGAAGATTCTATTCCTGGTTGGGAGGACGCCCGTTAAGTCATGGCACGTAGTTTTTCCAGACCCCATCGCTTGCATGCGATGACAGAGTTGAACGTCACCCCGATGCTCGATTTGTGTTTTTGCCTTTTGATCATCTTCATGATCTCCACGCCTGTGCTTGAGCAGACGACCCAAGTTAATTTACCGAAAGCTACGCAGGGCGCAGGTAAATCTACAGACACCAAACAAAAATACGTCATTGTGAGTATTGATGCTGCCGGAAAATTAACCTTGGGAAATAAGACCGTAACGTTGCGTGAGCTTGAAAATGAATTTGCGAGCATTGCGGCGCTTCCTGAATCGGAACAGCCGATTGTCCGCGTACGCGGCGAAGGCACCACCACGCTACAAAAGTTGATGGATATTTTTTCGGCAGCTAAATCAAAAGGCTTAACCAAAGTTGGTATCGATACTGAGATTCGCTAAAGATGTCGGAAGGATCTAAAGGCTGGGTTGGTTCGCTGGTAGTGCACGGAGCACTGGTTGCACTTTTGGTGGGTGCTTCTTGGTGGGGCGCACAACAACAAGCTGGCAATCTGGATGCAGTTGACCCGTTGCTGGTTGATTTGAACGGCATCGTCGGTCGCAAGGCAGGCGAAGTCGGACGCGAAGAGGGTGTCGCCAAAGGGCAGACAACGGGTTCGCGGCTCTTTCACTTTAAGCCAGTAGATTTAGATAAGATTCGCCGGGAGCAGCAGGCCGAAAACGCGGGTGGTTCTTCAAGTGCAGGTGCTACCCAGTCTAAAGGTTCGGGAAGTAAAACTTCACGTTCGTCGGGTAGTAAAGAATCCCTCGATAACTTTCTAAATGGTAAGGGTACGGGTCGCGGTACGGGTACAGCGGCTGGCGTATCTGGGGTGAGTCTTGGTCGATCGACAGGCACAGGAGACAATGGTGGCGATGGTGGTACGGCGAGTGCTCAGCAAATGTACGCTGGAGAAGTGCTGGCGCGTTTTCGGCAAGCCTGGGCCGATACGGTGACGAGTCAGGGTGAAGACCTTGGCACCATCCAATGTGGGGTTAAGGTTTCTGTCTCAGCCTCTGGGCAGGTGACTTTTTCGGGTTTCATTTCCGCACCTTCGTCTTCAAAAGCAGCTACGCTGGTACGTCGCGCTGTTGGCCAGATCGGCAACTGTGGGGCTCCACCTCTCGGTAAAGCTTTCGACATCGAATTCCCGCGCGTGAGTACGAGCGAGTAAGTCGATTACTTCGAGGCGGTGTTTTGCGCGGAGATTTTATCACGCAACTTTGCCGCTTTCTCGTAGTCTTCTTTGGCAACCGCTGCGCGCAGGGCCTCTTGTAATTCTTCTAAGGTTAACTTTGTGGGCGTGCGGGCGATTTTTGTCTTCGCACTGTCTTTGCCAGTTTTGTCTTTCGACATGTCCTGTCCGTGGGTTGGCGGTGTCGGAGCAGGCGTCAGTGGGTGACGGCCGATATGTGTCATCGCAGGCTGACTGCGGGCAATTAAGGTATCAGCTTCTTGGGCGTGTGAGGTGTAACACTGTGCACAGCCCATGCGTTGGGTGCGTTCGAAATCAACCCAGCGGAAGCCGCAAGCAGGGCAACGTCCACGTCCAGCGGGAGCGGGTATAGCTAACTTAAGCCCAGCAGCGGTTGCGGGCAGCGGGCTCGTAAGGATCCCTGCAGGCAGGCATTTCGCACAAAAAGCTTTGGATTGGGTGTGTGCGCCCACGACGAGCGTCAGGAAGACGCTCGCAGGCTCTGAGCATTGAGAGCAGCAAGGGACCTGCTTAGGCTCGTTCATGGATATTAACTTAGAAAGTAAATTGCCGGTGGCAAGTGCGGGTGCTTAACGATGTCCGACGGAAGAGAAGTCGAGAACACTATGGCTGATACTTCCGCGTTCGAGGGCGGCGATATCGGTGTCTTTGCGCCCCGATAACTCTTCGCCGTCATTCCAGCGGAAGGTATAACCATCATTACCTGGCTGAAAGAGGGTACCAAAGCGCAAGTGGGCGGGAACGGTTCGTTCGACCGTGGTCGAGGCCAGTGTTGTCGCAGGGTAGTTTAAATTGTGTACCGTAATACCGCTGTGGGGAACTCCCACGAGCTGGCGTGCAAATTTAGCCGCGTGGCGACAGGCGGCCTGCAGGCCTGGTTGAAGCGACTTAGGACACAGGTGGTTGGAGTGACGGATGACCTCGAAGGTTTCTTGGTCCAAATCCAATGAGCATGCCGCCGAAGGGATTCCCCAGGTGGCACCCTCGATGGCACCTGCAAGTGTGCCCGAACTTAAACCAAGAGGCATCGAAGCATTGTAGCCGATATTCATCCCGGAGAGGACGACGTCGGGTCGTTTGGGTAGAAGATGTCCTAAGGCGATGTTGACGCAGTCGGAGGGCGTTCCGTCGATATCCCATGCCTGATCACCCGGCCCGGGTGCCTGGTTGACTTGCACCGAGCGGTGGCGACTAAAGGCACGGCCAATCCAGCTACGTTCACCCAAAGGGGCTGCCGCCCAGACGTAAAACCCCTCTTCTTTACAAGCCAGGGCGAGTGCATGGAAGAAGGCTGCGCCAATTCCATCATCGTTGGTTAAAAGGATAGTCGGTCGGTCCATGGGCTAAGGTTAGGGCCAGGGATGGCATGGGGGAAAGGAAATGTAGACTGTTTTGTGCCTTTTCCGCCGGCGACTTGCCGTCTTATGCTTCGCCATGCCTCTGTTCCGCACATGCCTCTTGGCCGCCCTCATCTTTTTGGCCGGGTGTGCTCCCGAAAAAGACACTGCCACACTTTCGGCTGAAGCGGGTGTGCTTATTATGAATAACGCAGCGGAGCCTGCAGGTTTAGATCCGCAAGTTGTCACGGGCATGTTGGAGTCGCGCATTGTCGGTGCTCTCTTTGAGGGATTGGTGGCGTATGATCCTAAAACCCTCGAGGCAGTTGCCGGTATTGCAGAAAAATGGGAGATGTCGGAAGACGGCCGTACATGGACTTTTCATTTACGTCCCAATGCTCGCTGGTCGAATGGCGATCCGGTAGTCGCGCAAGATTTTCTGTTTAGCTACCAGCGCATCCTTTCTCCCGGTCTTGCGTCCGAATACGCCTGGATGCTTTTCGCAGTTAGCGGTGCACATGATTATTATGACGGTAAGATTAAAGACTTTTCGCAGGTTGGCTTTCGCGCCCCTGATGCGCACACGGTGGTGATGGTCCTTGACCACAAGACGCCGTATTTCCTGCAACTACTTTGCCACCATAGCTGGCTACCCGTTCACCCACCCACTATTCTGAAGCACGGCGCGATCGACACTCAGAATAGTCGTTGGACGCAGCCAGGTTCGCTGGTCAGTAATGGGCCTTTTATCTTGGAGTCATGGGAAGTTGCCCGTCGTATTGTCGTACGCAAAAATCAGAAGTATTGGGATGTAGCCAACGTCTCGCTTAACGCGGTTGAGTTTCGCGCCATGACAGATCTCTTTGCTGAAGAGCGTGCATTCCGTGGTGGTGAATTGCACATCACCGGTGCAGTGCCTCCGTATAAGGTTCGTAAATTGATTGAAGCAAATGATACGGCCCTCCGCCTCGATACATTCCTTTCTACATCTTTCATTCGTGTTAACACCAAGGTTAAAGATAATCCGGCGGTCGCGAAGGTGCTGAGTGACGTTCGCGTCCGTCAGGCCTTGGGTATGGTCATCGATCGAAAGATGATGGCAGAAAAGGTCCTGCGTGCGGGCGAAGAACCAGCCTTGGGTATTACGCCTCCAGGCACAGGTGGCTATACCTGTCGTACACGGTGGAGCCAAGATACCGAAGCTGCCCGCAAGTTACTTGCCGAAGCAGGTTATCCCGGTGGACGTGGTATGCCGACTTTAGAGTACCTTTATAACACCTCCGAAGGCTCCATGATTTCAGCCCAAGCCTATCAAGAGATGTGGCGCCGGCAATTGGGCATCGAGGTGGTGCTGCGTAATCAAGAATGGAAGGTTTACCTTCAGAGTTTAAATAAAGGTGAGTACCAGCTCGCCCGCTCCGCGTGGACAGGCGACTACAACGACCCCAATACATTTTTAGAAATGTTTACGACGGGTAATGAAATGAATCAGACAGGCTGGAGCGATCCGCTATACGATCAGTTGATTGGTCAGGCCGCCGCAGAAACAGATCGCGATCGCCGATACGAATTTTTCCAACAAGCCGAAGCTCGGTTAATCTCCGGGGCGCCGATTTTGCCGGTAGTCTTTAATAAAAATAAATTCCTCATTCGTTCCGAAGTTACGGGTTGGTACCCGACGCTTCTGGATATGCACCCCTTGAAGGCCGTTCGCCTAAAAGGGCAGGTCGATGGGCTGAAATAAAAAAAGGCGTCTCGGTTGAGACGCCCTTTTGGTTAAAGGAGTTGGACCTTAAATCGCTTCTGGGCCGCGCTCGCCCGTACGAATACGAATGACGTCGGTCAGGGTTTGGACGAAAATCTTTCCGTCACCAATTTTACCCGTGTGAGCTGCTTTGGTGATGGTTGCAATTGCGCGGTCGACGAGTTCGTCGGGCAGGGCGAGTTCGAGTTTTACCTTGGGGAGGAAGTCGACGGTGTACTCGCTGCCGCGGTAAATTTCGGTGTGCCCCTTTTGGCGGCCAAATCCTTTTACTTCGGTGACAGTCATGCCCTCGATGCCGACTTCTGCGAGGGCGTCTTTAACTTCCTCAAGTTTGAAGGGCTTAATAATGGCTGTAACGAGCTTCATGTGGGTGTTGGGTTTAGAGGATTATTGGGTTCATGGCTCTTACTGCAACGCTCATGCCAAAGTCATTTATGTGCCAGATGTGGCCTGGGTTTGAGCGATTTTGTGCAAAGCCGCCACGCATTTGTGAAGTTTTTCGGCAGACTTGAGCCCTGGGGTGAGTTCCACCTGGCTGTTTAAGTCTAAGAATCGCGCGCCTGCTGTGTAGGCTTCTGCGACATTATCGGGGCCTAGTCCGCCTGCCAGAACCCATTGGTGGCTCGGGTGTGACTTGAGGGTTTCGGTAAAGCGCTTCCAGTCAGCACGTTTTCCCGTGCCTCCGAAGGCTCCGACTTGGTGGGCGTCTTGGACAAAGGTCTGAGCGAAGGACAATAAATCTACAGGGAAGGGCTGGCCTTCGGGTAGGCGTGGAGCGAGCCAAAGCGCTGGGCCAATGGCTTTAGCGAGTGCACCTACGTCGCAATTTTTCTCCACAGGATCAAAATGAACTTGGACGGCGGCAAAGCCTTCGTCCAAGAGCGCCTGTGCCTCTTCGGCTGTAGGATTTACCGTAATGGCAACTCGGCCCTTGGCGGGAATTTCGCGTAAGAGTGCTAAGCGATTTTCGGCCGGAACATAGCGTGGAGATTTCGACCACACATTTACGCCGATCCAGTCTGCGCCAAGGTGTACGGCCATGGCAGCATCTGCTGCGCGTGTTATCCCGCAAACCTTGATGGTGATAGGTCCAATCATTTACCTGAGCTTAAGGCAGCAATAGCCGCATCGCGAATACCTTCAGCGGTGGGAGTGGCAGCGATGGCGCCAACGGGGATGCCTGCACGGCGCATCATGTCCGCGGTGGTGGGTCCTACGGCAACGGTCTTGGGTTGTGGGGCGCCAGGATCAATGCGGAGGGAGGCGGATTGGTGGAGGAAAGATTCGACGGCAGATGGGCTCGCGAAAACCAAGATATCGGCACCGTGTTTACGGAAGTCGGCGGCAGGCGCTGTATCCGCAACCGAGTTGGCGCCTGTTTCATAAACGCGTAACGTATCGACGATAGCAGAGCCTTGCTCAATAAGTAGGCGGGGAAGTTCGTCCGACGATAGATTGCCGGCAACCACGAGCACCTTTTGGTTTTCGACGTCGTGATCGGTCATGAGCTTTCGGGCTAACGCTATTGCGTCAGCTTCCTTGGGGGTGAGATCGGCGTCGAGGTGGTAAGTGCGCAAGGCTGCTTCAGTAGCGGGACCCACGCAGGCAATGCGAGAGCCACCGATAGAACGGATGTCAGTGAAGCGTTCAAAGAACCGATTGAAGAATCCACGAACCCCATTGGCACTACTGAAGACAATCCAGTCATACGCACCAATGCCCTCGAGAATCTCAGAAAGAATCACTTGATCAGGCTCAAAGCGAATCGCAATCAAGGGCAACTCGCTGACCTCTGCGCCCGTATTTTCGAGAGCTTTTCGCCAGGTTGTGGCTGAGCCCTCTGGACGTGTGAGAACAATGCGGCGGCCTTTTAATTTAGCAGATGACATTTTAAGACTTAATCTTGGAGAGGATGTGGGTCACGACCGGTTCAGCTTCGGTGAGATCTTTAGCTGACATGGGGAAATCATGGCGACCGAAGTCATCGCGGTAAATGGAGACAGTTTCGCCCGATACATGGCAAGCGAAGGCCGTGTGGCAACCCTCGCCTAAGCGCGCAAGGAAGAGGCGTTCAATACCAACGGCACGGGCGGTGGCTCCATCCAGTGCGGATGTATACTGGCTAGCATCAGCCGCCCGCGTTTGCAGGGCGATGGCACCTTGACCTGCGGCTGGCACCATTTGACTCAGTGACATAGGTTCAAAGATGAGACCTTCCCAGGATTGAATGCCGAGTCGATTCAGTCCTGCTTGTGCAAGGAAGGTGGCGTCAGCTTGTCCCTCGGCGACTTTGCGTAACCGGGTGTCAACATTGCCGCGGAGCTCCGACCATTCGACGTCTTTGAAAAGTTTAGAACCTTGAGCGCGACGTCGCGGGCTACCAGTTGCGATTTTGCGCGGCGCGGAAATTTCTGCACGCCGGACCAGCGTATCACGTGGATCTTCGCGCGGAAGGAAACCTGCTAAGGTTAATCCTGAGGGCATCTCGGTGGGCAAATCTTTGGCGCTATGGATGGCGATATCGCCCTCACCGCGGCGAAGGGCTTCTTCGAGTTCAGCGGTGAAGAGACCTTTGCCGCCTTGTTTTTCGAGCGACCAATTGGCCTGTTGGTCGCCAGTGGTGACGACAATACGAATCTCAATCGGACGGCCCAGCGCTATGCCGAGTAGGGCCGACGTGAGGTCAGCCTGGCGGCGGGCGAGGGGACTGCCTCGAGTGAGGAGTACGAGAGGACGCATCG
>CANHHS010000044.1 GCA_947460445.1 Opitutia bacterium
AGGTCTCGCCCTCATCAAGGGATCTGGAGGACATTACCGAATAATCCCGACGGGTAAACGACCACTCAACTTCGACGTCTGGGTATCGGCACGCGAAGAGTGGACACGTTAATTTTGAAAATGCGCTACCCTACCCTTTTACTACTCACGCTCACGAGTCTTCTGCCCGCTGAAGACTCAACACCGAGCACACAATGCCCTGTTCCAATGACGGACACCGCCATCCCTGCGCTGCA
Organism: Opitutia bacterium; assembly: GCA_947460445.1. Taxonomy (GTDB): domain Bacteria; phylum Verrucomicrobiota; class Verrucomicrobiia; order Opitutales; family UBA953; genus UBA8828. The sequence goes on from CANHHS010000044.1 coordinate 237, forward strand.
ACAAGACTCATCCAAGGCTTCTGCCGATCCGCGTATTCCACGTCCCGACCAAGCCATCATGAGTGCGGCTATGCGCATCGAGTCAGTCTTTGGTCGTAGTGATGCCGGTAATGCTTGGGCGAAACTCATCACGGCATCAAAAGATTCCGAATATGCAGCGGCGTTTCTGATTGCGACAATGCCGCGTGCAGACCTTCAAAAACTTGATCCCGCCTTTGTCCAAGAAAATATCCAGTTAGCCCTCGCGGCACGTCAGGAATTCTCATGGGCGAAGGAACTCGAAGAATGGCGCTTTCTTAATGATGTTTTACCCTACGCCGTACTCGATGAAGACAGAGACAGCTGGCGGGCCGACTTACTCGCTAAACTTCGTCCAGTTGTGGCTAAATGTAAAACACGTCGCGAAGCCATCCTGGCAGTCAACGCTGCACTCCGAGATATCGTCAAGGTAGAGTACAATACGAAGCGCAGAGCCGCCAATCAAAGTCCACCCGACTCCATCCGTCAGGGCGTCGCCTCCTGTACGGGTCTTTCTATTCTTCTGTGTGATGCCTTCCGTGCTGTCGGCATTCCTGCGCGCATTGCCGGGGTGCCCACATGGGTAACCGTCGATGGTAACCACAACTGGGTAGAAGTCTGGGACGGCGAATGGATGTTCACGGAGTATTATCCCGACAAACAAGGTCTCAATCACGGTTGGCTCCTAGAACGTGCCTCCTACGCAGACCCAGCACGTGCCGAGACGTGGGTGTATGCGAGCTCATGGGCACCGACAGGCATCTACTTCCCTCTCGTTTGGAATATGCAGTCACGTACCGTTGCTGCGGTTAATCGAACCACCGCATACCATGCTTATGCAGGTGGACGGAAGTACGCACTCACACAGCAAGAATCCGTAATCGGTCTGCGTGTATTTAAAGCAGGTAAACGCGTACCAACGACGGTGACTGTCATGCAGGGAGGAAAATCTCTCGCGACAGTTAAGACTGCTGATGACACACAGGACATGATGGATGTGCCCTGGGTAAAAGTGCGCATGGATGGCGGGGCAATTACTGTCATCGCTAACACCAAGGAAGTATCTGTCACCCCCAAGGCAGCCGCCGAAGTCGTCGTCGATGTCGACCTCGGCCCTTGAAACTCGACAATCTACCCTAGATATCCACCGTGTAATCACGATGAACGTCCTTCCCAAAGCACTTACCTTCGAGCGAGCCCTTCGCAATTACGGAGAAATGATTCTCGGTAACGCAGTAGACACGAGCTCGATCTCGTTCTGGGCAGCCGTAGCCATGCTAGTCGTATTACTCCCTTACCTTGGTCGCCTCGCCGCGAAACACTTCTTTGCTAAAGAAGGCTCAATCATTGGGATCGGCGCAGTTGCCTTAGTATCCGTCGGCTTAACCTTCTGTGCTTTCTGCATGGCAATGACCTCCCTCTCGACCTTCGTACCCGCGAACATTGAGACCCTCGTCGTCACACTCGCAACTTGCACCGCCGTCCTACTTGTCGCCAGCGCAGCCTCGCAGATTCTCTCCATGGGCTTCGGACCTTCGCTCGGCCTCCAGGTGATTTTTTGGAATATCGTCTTCGTCAGCCAAGTAGCTACGCGCTTTTTGACTGATCTCTGGACACGCTAAGCCATGCGTGCGGGCATCCTTGCGGCCCTCGTCTTCTTACCATTAACCGGTACGCTGACAGCAGTTTTGGCAGCAGATAGTAAGACCCAGATTGAAATCACGACATCTGTTACCCACATTCACCCTGATGGCAGCGGAGCAAGTACACGCGCTATGCCCACAGTCACCACAACCGACGGTCAAGAATGTAAAGTGTTTTTCGGAAATGGGTATTCCGACGGACGGGTCGATGTAACGGCAATACGCATGGAATTCACCCCAACAATTTTAAGCGATGGACGTGTCCAACTACGCTTTGTCTCACTTGGAACTGAACTCGGCGAAAAAATCTCTGCTGATACTTTAACGACCCAAGCAAAACCGAAAACAGATACCAAAATCAACTTTCACTCCGCTCTACCCGCGGACGGTCTTTTCTCTGTCGCCGGCCAAAACGGGTCACGCAGCTGGCTACGTATCGGCCAGAAAGTCGATGGCTGGACACTCACGAGTTATGACAGTGGATCTAAAAGCTTAACACTCTCACGCGGAACACAGTCGCTCCGTCTCAGCCTTGTTAAAGCAAGTGCAAGCGATCCCGCAGCTAACGGATCACCCAGGGTAGAAATCATCACAGCTCTACCCGGCGAACAGTCCGAGATTATCGGCAAAGACGGCCACCGCTTGATTATCAAGGTGCGATTATTCGACTCTCCGCCCCCTACGCGCTAAAAGGCTTATCCGGTTGTCTGGAGGCCAGCTGCAATCGCGTTCACAGAGAGCAAGAGCTGAGGTACATGCGCGTCCGCATCCTTCTTGTCGCCCGTGGCCAATGCCTTGCGCCACTCTTTGATTAGACCAACTTGCTGCTCATGTAAAAGGTCGATGGCCTCTTCACGCAGTGAGATAACTTTGCGGAGACGCGGACGGCCTTGGGTTAATTTTTTACCGGAAAGCTCATCGAGCATCTTACGCGTAAGAGCGTGCTCTGCTAGGATCTGATTGAGTACGCGCTGGCGAAGCTTTTTGTCGGTCACCATGGCACCATAAAGCTTCATCATACGACGGTTGGCAGCCAGAACACTGGTCGAGGCATTCTTGAGCATATAGCGCAAAGGTGCCCAGGTATCATAACGGCCTTTGATAATATCCCACCCCTTGGGATTTTCTTCCTTTAACCGGGCGAGACCAGACCCGACGCCATACCAGCCAGAAAGATAGAAACGGGACTGACTCCACGCGAACACCCAGGGAATAGCACGTAGGTCTTCCAAAGACGCGACGCCTGTGCGGCGTGATGGACGTGAACCAATGCGGCTGGCTTCAATAACATCGATCGGTGTGGCCTGACGGAAGAAGTCGATAAACCCTTCGGCATGTAACAAACCTTGGTAAGCCTGCTGCGAATACTCGGCAAGTTGATCCATCACCTTACAAAGATTGTCAGGACTATCATCGTCTTTCTCGTGCAACAGGGTGTTTTGAGTGACGCCCGCTGTCAGCAGCTCGAGATTATTAACGGCGGTAATCTGATTAGCATATTTTTGGCTAATCGTTTCGCCCTGCTCGGTCATACGAAGCTCCCCGCCGATCGTTCCGTGAGGCAATGCGTCGATAAAGCGGTGAGTCGGACCTGCTCCGCGCGAAATCGTACCGCCACGACCGTGGAAGAAGACAATACGCACACCATGCTTAGCACCAACTTCAGTCAAACGCTGCTGGGCACGGTAAAGATTCCAAAGTGATGCCAAGATACCGCCGTCTTTATTGGAGTCGGAATAGCCTACCATGACTTGCTGAGTCAGCTCACGTGCACCCGATGCTTCGCGCCGTGCTTCCAACGATCGACGCGTCATCGGGTGAGCAAGAAATGCATCCATAATCGCCGTGCTCTTTTCGAGGTCCGCAATCGTTTCAAAGAGTGGCACAACTGGGAGTAAACAGTGCGGGTTTTCAACCCCGCCTGACGTCAAACCTGCTTCACGAGCCAACAAGTATACCGCAAGCAGGTCAGAGACGGAGCGCGTCATCGAGACAATCAATGAACCCAAGCCCGCTGGGCCATGACGCCCAAGACACCCAGAGACAACACGGTAACAGGCAAGGATTGCATCTGCCTCCACGCCGACATCGGCACGTTCACGAATAAAGGGTCGAGGTGAGCGAAGTTCAGAATCTAAGAATCCAAGACGACGGACCTCATCCCACTTTAGGTACTCGTCGCCCGGCAGACCTGCAGCCGTCATCAACTGCGAAACTGCCCGATCGTGGAATGCGCTATTTTGACGGATATCAAGCGTCGCAAGATGGAAACCAAATACGCGTAAACCACGAATGATTGGGTCTAAGTCGTAACGCACGACGCGCGCCGCGCCGACTTCAATGAGGGTTTCACGTAAAAAGAGTAAGTCAGCGAGCAAGCCATCGGCGGTTGCATGTTGGTGTGGCAAAACAGGCCCATCCGACGACGGCATCCGTAGACGAACGAGGTTCAGGTACTGCCGCCAGCTTTCATTCGGATTACGGGCAATCGCGCGCTCGCCATCTTCACCTAAACTTGCCGATAACTTTTCGATTTGCTTAACAAAGATTTCGGGCGGCGTCTGCAAACTGTCTCCCAAAGATAACCTTTGAGCAAGCGCCTCAAGACGGTCTGCCCAGAAGTTTAAGGCGTTTCGACGAAAACTACGAAGCGCACCATCGGTAACTTTGTCAGTGACGAGAGAATGGCCATCGCGGTCACCGCCCACCCACGTCCCAATGGTGAGTCCAGGTAAACTGTCGGGATGTTCGATACGACTCGGCTCAAAACCTGCAGCCTCCCACGCCTGGCGTAAGCGTAAGTCCATCCGCTCAACGGCCTCAGGGAAGATATTCGTTAAGAAGTAAATGACGTTACGTAACTCCGAGGCCACATCTGGCTTCTGCTGATAAATTTCACCCGTGCGCCACAGACGCTCGAGGGCAACTTTGATTTCATCGCGGATGGCACGCTGCTCAGCTTGCGTCCACATATTATTCTCACGCTTAACGAGTAATTTATAGATGTGGCGGTGAATCTCGAGTACTGTTGCCCGCTTCGCTTCGGTCGGGTGAGCCGTCAAGACCGGCTGTACATGGATGTCATGGAGGCGTTTGGCTATTTGGCGATCTGTTATACCCGCATCCCGTAATGAATTAAAGGTACGTCCCCAAGAACCTGGATCGGATGCGAGACCTTTGGAGTCTTCACGCAGTCGCTTCGATTGTGCGGATGCGTTTTCTTCCACCATGTTCAACAGCTGGAAGGCAATTGAGTAAGCCTGTACACCGCGGTAGGAGAAAATTTGAATGCCGCGCAATTTGCGCGTACCCATCCAAGGCAAAGTGCCGGCTAAATCTTTGTGTCCGAGTTCCTCGAGTACTTCGACGAAACACGTCATCATGAAATCAAGGTCCTTATCGACCTTGAGCAAACCTTGCTGCAAATCACGACTAATAGGCATCGACGATAGTCGTAGCATGCATGACGCATTCCCCGCAATCGCAAACCCATCTGGCAGTGATTTGTAATGGTCCTCCTAGGGGTCGGCATGGACCGCGCTATCGCCTAGTCCATTGAATAGGCTTTCCATTACCGCAGGAATCCCACAGACTGCAGCACAGTCAGAACACACGCATCCGCATGGTGCAAACCATGAGGAAAGTCCGGACACCATAGGGCAGGATTCCCGACGCAAGGCGGGGCGCGACGAAAGTCGTGACGGAAAGTGCCACAGAAAACAGACCGCCGGGTCTCGCAAGAGAAACGGTAAGGGTGAAACGGTGAGGTAAGAGCTCACCGCTCCGAGGGCAACCAAGGAGGCACGGCAAACCCAATCCGGTGCAAGACGAACAGGGACCATCTGAGGTCGCCCACCAAGGTCCCGGGTTGTCGCACTGCCGAAAGGCAGGGCTGAAAAGCCAGAGAAATGGATGCGGACGGAGTGGTGAGTATCACCCGCCACAGAATCCGGCTTATCGTGCCTGACTCCACATGGGGGACCGACCTGAAAGGGTCGGTCCCTCACCTTTGGTCTTTTATTTCTTAGCTAAGAAATCGACGGCAAGCTTATAGCCTTCGAAACCAAGACCGGTAATCACACCCTCGCAAGCACCGGCAGTGATCGACACATGGCGAAAGGCTTCCCGCTTATAGATATTCGAAATATGAACCTCAACGGTACGCATCCCGCTACCTGCGATAGCATCACGCAGAGCAACGCTGACATGGGTGTGTCCTCCTGGGTTAATGACAAGGAGCTTCACGCCGTCATCCGTCCACTTCGCAAGTGTATCAATAATCTCACCTTCGTGATTGGATTGGAAGAAACGTGGCTTGAGACCACGCGCAACCGCATGGGCGCGCACGTCTGTTTCAAGGTCAGCAAGGGTACGGGTACCATAAACCTCAGGCTCGCGCTTGCCGAGTCGATCTAAGTTAGGTCCATTGACGATACCGATGTCCATACCGACTACTTAGACAAATAAGTCGAAAAGAGGAAGGAGGAAACGAGAGCCAGCCTCCCGCCCTACTTCGACCCACCTCAACGCTTCTCCATCGGTACGTAAGCGCGCTCAGTATTACCCATGTAAATCTGACGTGGACGGTGGATCTTCTGCTTAGGCGACTCCGCAATTTCTTTCCAATGCGAGATCCAGCCCGGCATACGACCAATCGCAAAAATCACCGTGAACATCTCGGTCGGTATACCGATAGCCTTCAGAATAATACCGCTGTAGAAATCAACGTTCGGGTACAAGTTGCGCTGTTTAAAGTACGGATCATTCAAGGCCGCCTCTTCGAGTCGCATCGCAATCGCCAACAACGGATCGTTCACGTTCAGAAGCTTAAGGACCTTATCGCACTGCGCTTTGATGATTTTGGCGCGTGGATCGTAGTTCTTATACACACGGTGGCCAAAGCCCATCAGGCGTACACCACTACCCTTTTGTTTTGCTGCTTCAATAAAGCGGGAACCGTCATCGCCCGACTTGTGAATTTCTTCGAGCATCTCGATGACAGCTTGGTTGGCGCCGCCGTGAAGAGGTCCCCATAGCGCGCAAACACCTGCGGAAACAGAAGCAAAGAGATTGGCACCGCCCGATGCGACCATGCGCACAGTTGACGTTGAGCAATTCTGCTCGTGATCAGCGTGTAGGAGCAAAATCAAGTCGAGCGCGCGGGCAACCTCAGGGTGCACCACATGATCGGCATGAGGCTGCGCAAACATGAGGTGAAGGAAGTTACTGCAGTAGTCGTTGCCTGGCTTAGGGAAAACGGAAGGTTGGCCTTCTTTGGCCCGGTGAGCCAGCGCAGCGAGGGTTCGGACTTTTGAAATAAGAACCGTGGCAGCTTCGTCGAGCTGAGCTAAATCATGGGCGCGCTCATTGGTGCCGAGTTCAGGGTAATAACAGCCAAGGGTATTGAGTGTGGCCGAAAGAACCGCCATCGGGTGTGCGGTACTTGGGAACCCACTAATCGCAATGCGTAGTCCTTCGTGAATTTGTGCGTTATCAAGAATGCGGGCCTTAAAGGACTTAAGTTGCTCTGCGGTCGGAAGCTCACCGTAAATCAAAAGGTAAGCTGTCTCAATGAAGGTAGATTTCTCAGCAAGTTCTTCGATGGAGTAGCCGCGGTAACGTAAGATGCCTTTTTCGCCGTCAATAAATGTGACCTTAGATTCGCATGCACCTGTATTGGCATAACCGTCATCAAAAGTAATGTAACCGGTAGTGTCACGCAGGGTGCGTACATCGACGGCACGTTCACCTTCGGTGCCAACGAGGGTATCGAGGACGAACTCTTTGTCGTCCAACTTGAGAATAGCTTTTTTCTGAGACATGGGGGTTGGGTTTGGCCAACACTCCGATGTGAGGTCAGCGGGAAACTAAAGTCAGAAAATTACGGTAGAGTTGCAAGCCTTTGACCTGACTTTTCTCAGGGTGAAATTGCGTCGCAAGGACCCGACCCTGGCGGATGCCACTGACAAATTTACCAGCATAGTCTGTCGTACACCAAACCAGCTTGGCTTCGGTCTCTACCAAACGGTAACTATGGACAAAATAGAACGGTTCGCCGTCTACGCCCAGACCCTCGGTCAAACCTGCGCCGGGGACGAAATATGCCTCATTCCAACCCATGTGCGGCACCCTTAACCCCTCCATAACAGGGAACCGGGTGATCTTGCCTTTGAATATGCCTAAGCCGGCCTGATTCCCCTCCTCAGAGTACTCAAAGAGGGCTTGGAGGCCTAGGCATACACCTAGAAAGGGCTTATCGGCAGCAATCCATTGCTTCAAGAAAGTGGCGAAATCCGTGCGTGTGAGACAGTCCATACAATCGCCGATGGCCCCTTGGCCCGGAAAGACAACGGCATCGGCGCGTTCGGCCTCACTCGGCGTGGATGCTAAATAAGCATCCGCCCCGGCAGCAACAAGTGCACGGCGAACGCTCCGTAAATTACCACCACCGTAATCGATAACGGCAACAGACGGACGAACAGTCACGGCAGCAATCAGAGTTTACCCTTGGTACTAGGGATAGCATCACCCGTGCGCGGATCGACTTCGATTGCCATTCGCAGTGCACGCGCAAAACATTTGAAAAACGACTCAGAGACGTGGTGCGGCTCATCGCCATACTCTAAACGCATATGCAGATTACAGGCCAAGGCATTGGTAAGTCCTTGGAAAAACTCACGGACAAGGGCGATGTTGAAATCACGCACCATGTAATTGGTAATGTCAGCTTGGTAGACTAACATCGGGCGATTGGACAAATCGATGACGACGCGCGTGAGCACTTCGTCCATCGGCAGAAGGAAGAATCCGTAACGACGGATACCGCGTTTTTCACCTAGGGCTTCGCGAATAGCTTGTCCAAGGACAATCCCAACGTCTTCGACGGTATGGTGGTAATCGACTTCTGTATCCCCGCTCGCCTTGACGGTAAGATCAATCGAGGCGTGCTTTGCCAAAAGTGTGAGCATGTGGTCGAAGAACGGTATACCCGTCGCAATTTCAGCACGACCGGTTCCATCCAGATTGACGGAAAGTGAGATACGCGTCTCAGCGGTATCCCGGTTAACAGTACTAGTTCTTGAGCCCTGACTCATGCCTCACTCATCCCCCGAGAGCCCCCGGAAGTCAACCCCGCCCTGCCGTCCACTCTTTAGCTGCATCCAGAAAAGCATCTACCTCGGCATCTGTGCCAACTGTAATCCGAAGTGCCGAAGCCGTCAGCGGGTGTGCAGGAAAACGCCGAATAAGGATTTTTTTAGAACGTAGAAATTCAAACGCATGCTCACTCGTCGACATTGCAGGGGGCGAACCGGGGCGAACCGGTGTTGCTAAAACAAAGTTGGTCGCACTCGGCACAACCGACCAACCCATACCTAACAGCGATTGCGTGAGACGTTCACGGGAATGCTTCACTTTGCCCACGGTTTCTTGGAGCCAGTTTGCATCATTGAGTGCAGCCACGCCCGCCGCTTGAGCAAGCCGATCCAAATTATAACTGTCACGTACGCGATCGAGCAGCCCAATCACTTCAGGTCGGGCAAGCACATAACCAACACGCATACCCGCAAGTGCGTGAGCCTTTGAGAGTGTGCGCGTAATAACTACGTTGGCATGCGATCGAACAAGTTCAACACAGTCTTCTGGGGCGAACGCTGCATAGGCCTCGTCCACCACCAGTAATCCTGGAAAATTCGCGGTGACTTGGGCAATCATCTGACGGGCAAAATTTATTCCAAGCGGTGCATTCGGATTTGTAATAAAAAAGATGGAAGCACCCGAGCTTGTGACTGCATCAAGGGCAAAGGTTAAGTCAGACTGAATTTCTACCCTCACCACAGGCGCATTTTGTGCGGCAGCTAAAACAGGATAAAGTGAATAGCTCGGGTTAAGCATGCCAACTGGACGACCCGGCCCCGCATACGCACGAATTAATAAATTCAAAACGTCATCTGATCCGTTACCCGCAAGAACGTGATCTAAAGGTAGACCATGTAATGCGCTGACAGCTTCGCGAAAACGACGGCTGTCGGGCGATGGGTATAGACGTAAAGTTGCGCCATCATCACTCAGTGCATGAAGCACCGCAGCAGTAACGGCTGGACTTGGTGGATAAGGATTTTCGTTGGTATTTAATTTTATCCAGCCCTGACCCTGAGGCTGTTCACCTGGCGTATACGCCAGCATCGCCTCGACATAGGAATTGGGAGTTGGCTTCATCTCAGGGGCGAGAACGCAGTCGGTCGCTGGCAAACGTACGTAAAGCCAGCGTCGTCGCCACGGGGTCTACCGAAGCCAAAGCAACCCTAGCGAGTGCCTCACGGTCTGCTTGAGTGCTTCGCCTTAAAACATAACGGACCTCAGGAATAGCAGGCGTAGACATCGACAGTGAATCAGCTCCTAAGCCGAGGAGCAAAGGCGCCCAACCCACATCGCCTGCTAACTCACCACAAACGCCACATGGAATTCCCCGTGATCGCGCAGCTTGGAAAACACGCTGTAAAGTCAAGACCACCGCAGGGTGTGCCGGTTCATACAATGAAGCTACACGTTCATTACCGCGATCAACGGCGAGCAGGTATTGCACGAGATCATTCGTACCGACACTGAAGAAATCACATTCTGCGGCGAGAGCGTCCGCAATAACCGTCGCAGAAGGTATTTCAATCATCACACCCATTCTCAGAGGCACCATCGGACGAATACCTTCAGCCTGGAGCTCTGCTACCACACCATGAACCGCGGCTTTAGCTCGGCGAACTTCGTCTAAACCCGAAACCATCGGGAACATGATTGAGACAGGCCCAAGAGCCGAAGCACGTACGATCGCGCGAAGTTGTGCACGAAATATCTCGGGTTGCTCTAAGCAAAGTCGCAAGGCGCGAAAACCCATAAAAGGGTTAGCCTCAACCTCGGCATCCCCGAGTTGTTTATCGCCGCCGATATCGAGCGTTCGGAAAGTAACTGCTTGGCCGTTTGCTTTACGCACCACTTCGGCGTATTCGGCGTATTGTGTAGCCTCGTCGGGCCAACCATCGATGCGTAAGAACAAGTTTTCGGTGCGATAGAGACCCACACCATGCGCCTTCGCAATCACAGCATCTTCAAGGTCGTCTGGACCTCCAATATTAGCCTGGAGGATAAAAGGTGCACCATCTGTACCGACATCGGGCGAACCATTATCCGCTAACAAGGCTTCGCGCCGGCGTGCCGCTTGCGCACTCGACAAGCGGACACGTTCCAGAGTCGCCGCGGAAGGATTAAGAATGACGACGCCTTCGTCACCATCAATGACGATGGTGTCGCCCGCATTGACTAAATCCATCAATCCGTGAACGCCTACAACCGCAGGCACCTCAAGTGCGCGGGCCATAATTGCTGAATGACTCGTACGATTGCCGCTCTCCGTTGCGATTGCCAAAACTTCACCCGCCGGCAACGAGGCGGTGTCTGAGGGCGTCAAATCACCAGCGACAATAATTGACGGTTCACCTGCTTTACGCGCACGTGAAGTTACCCCTAATAAGTTATCGAGGATACGACCCGTGACATCGCGTATATCCGAAGAACGTTCACGTAAAAAATCATCATCAAGGTTTGCAAAGATTTCGATATAGCGATCTGCAACCGTTGAAAAGCAGTGCTCAATATTGAGTTTTTGGTTTTTAACCATCGCCATGACTTCACCAACCAAGGCGGCATCTTCTAGCACCAGTAGATGTGCATCAAATATTTCTGCCTCGGCCTCGCCCAGTCGCCCTGCCACTTCATCGCGTAACTCTGAAATTTGGCGACGGGTTGTTTCGAGTGCAGCGTCCAAGCGAACCTGCTCAGCTTTCACATCTTCAATCGTATATTTGGACACCTTGACCATGCCC
>CANHHS010000045.1 GCA_947460445.1 Opitutia bacterium
ATTGTCGGACATTGCAAAGGTGATGTTCCGCTCGCCTTGCGCGGGACAATTGTAACGTCGATACTTTGTCCGTTAACGATTCCTATTTGGATAGAGATTGGGCGTCGCTGGCTAGGTATCCATAGTTTATGAACGTCCAAACGCTCGTGGTCGGACAGGGGCTTGCGGGCTCGCTCCTTGCGCGACGCTTATCGGCTAATGGGACAGTTGCGGTTGTTGATCCAGGTAAGCCAAATGCCAGTTTAGTAGCTGCCGGATTAATGACACCCCTCACGGGACGCCGTTTTCGTCTAACCGCAGAGTATCCACAGCTTTTCGCACGTGCTCGCGAGGCCTACACAGCATTGGGCGTCTTTAATCCCATCGTTGTCTACCGCATGTTTGCCGACGCTGAACAACGTGCTGAAGGTATACGTCGCTCTGCTGAACTTGATTGCGCGTCATTTATTCAGCAAGTCACAGATATTCCAGGTCAATTAAGCCACGATCTAACCGATGCACATGGTGGCGTGCTTATGCATGGTGCGTGGATCGATTTACCACGATTTCTGGTGGATACCCAGCTTTGGTTGGGCGAACGGTTAATCAAAGATCAACTTAACCCTAACGACATTACAGAAACACCTACAGGTATACGCTGGAAGACGATTACCGCAGAACGTATTGTCTGGTGCGACGGATGGCGCGCGATGCTTCCTGGTGGTTTATTTTCTAATTTAACTTGGCAACCCGCGAAAGGAGAGTCGCTGGATATCACCTCGGACGCACCCGCTAAAGATTTTGTACTCAATCGAGAAGGTTGGGCTTTGCCGTGTGGTGAAGGGCGCTGGCGGACAGGTACGAATTGGGATTGGGAAGAGCAGGGTGAGCAAGTTACTGATATTCAGCGAAAAAAACTCCTCGCAAGGTTTCAGGGGTATTTTAATCAATCGATTTCAACCACAGTTACTGCGCAGTCGGCCGGAACTCGTCCTTGTACCCGCGACAACCGTCCATATATCGGCCAGCACTCATCGCGCTTGCGCCACTATATCTTGAATGGACTCGGTCCGCGCGGGACAGTTTGGGCTCCCACAGCTGTAGATCACCTTGAGGCTTTTCTAGAGCACGGTGTGCCCATCCCCGCTGAGTTCGACTACCGCCGAGCAACGATTTCCTGATTAGGGAAGGTAGTAGATAAGGTGAGCAATCGTCCCGAGGTATAAGGCGACTGCTGTCAGGCGTCCCCAGAGGCGTTCTGCGTCGGTACGATGCGGTGCGCCCCATCGGCCCCAGATCCAGCAAGATGCGGCGATGATGACGAGGCCGATAGATGCATCGCGCACCCAGCTCGCGTCTTCGACCAGTGCGTTGAGCACCCAAAGCAAGTAAAGAGCGTAAGCGAAGAGAGGGAATGACATCGCTTGTTTCAATGTCTCCATCCACTCACCCGGACGTGGCAGTAATCGGCTCAATGCAGGGAAGGCTGCTAAAAGTACATAAGGCAATGCCATGCCAATTCCGATAACGGCGAAGAAACAAAGTGTCTCCGTGGTTCCGCGCGAAGCATCGAGGGCAAAGCCAAGCGCTGCCCCAAGTCCGGGCGCTGTACATGGCGTTGCCACGACGGTCGCAAGTACACCTGAGAAAAAGGCACCGGTGTTACCTTCTTTGGTGGCTACATTGCTGGCGAGTCCTGTGCCGATTTCAAAAGTACCAGCGAGAGACATGCCTAAGGTTACCATAAGCACTGCAGTCGCTAATACGAAACCCGTAGACTGCATTTGGAAGCCCCAGCCTACGGCGCTTCCGCCTGACTTCAGGGCGAGAATAAGCCCTGCTAGAGCTATGAAGCTTACAAGCACTCCGAACGCATACAGAAATGCTTGGCGAAGCGTCGTGCGGTAATCTGTGCCACCTTGACGGGCAAATGAGAGAACCTTTAGTCCGATGACCGGGAAGACACAGGGCATTAAGTTAAGCAAAGCTCCACCGAAGAATGCCAACATAAGCATCCCAAAGACTGTCGATGTTTCTGCTTTGAATGATTTACCAGCCAGACTGGCTGCCAGTCCTTCGCGGACTTGAGATGCGGTAAGGAGTTCAGAAAGCACAACAGGCTCCGTGCCTTTTCGGTAGAAGACATTCAGCGGAATGCCTTGCCGGCCTAATTTGCGAAGTTCTTCGGTGATTGCTGGATCTTTACGTGTCCAATCCGCCTTAAAGGTAACTACCTGTGCTTTCGCGAAATCTCGCTGTAGGTCTTCGTCGTGGTAGACGCGTTTGTTAACCTGACAGGTTGCACACCAGCGCGCGGTAAAATCAACAAAGACAGTTTTTCCTTCGGCTATAGCTTTCGACTGTGCTTCCAATGTCCATGGCTGCCAGTTGGGCTCGCCTGCGGCCGTCGTCGGCTGTTCCTTGTTTAAGTTGCCGCTACTTTTCGGTGTTTGTCCTGACCCTTTGGGTGCGACGAGTAGAACGTTTACCCAGTGTGCTTCTTGGGTGCGGTTATCTTTGACCAGTGCAATGTAGCTCAGTGCGCCCGAATCGAGTGCTTCCGGAGCGTCTTTCAAGCTGAGTGTCGTTATGGCTAAAGCAGATTGTTTTCCGTCAACCGTCGCTGATGTCATCGCCAAAGGTCCGAAGCTTGCGGAAGGGTTAACAAAGTTGCGTGTTGGGAACCATTCGATGGGTGCAAGCACAGTGCCGAGTGTTCTTCCGGACAAAACTTCCGTTAGACGTAGTTGATCTGTTGGCTCGCTGGTACGTGTGTACTCAACGGTATATGTTTCACGTGGTACACGGGTCCAATCGATAGGTGTCTTTAGGACGGCGCTACTGCCGACTTTTACGCGAAGAACGACATCCGACTCTTGAGGGTAGCAGCCCTTATCATCGCATTCAAGCCAGCTGACATGTCCTTTAATGGTAATCTCGCCTTGGGCATTCGTCGGCACTTTTGCAGTTAGAAAAAGATGCGTTTCGGCTTCGTAGACGAAATTCATCACGCCCTGTAAATCAATACGCTTAGGTGCTGGCCACTCAGCATCGTTACCAATCTCAACTCGATTGCCTGCGGAGTCTTCTTGGGTGGTCCATTTCCAAGCGGGGATATCTCCAGCATCACCTGGGTTCTTCCAGTAGATGTGGTAGTGTTCGTCGCACCTAAAACGGAGCGCAAACTGGAAGTCTTTACCGGGTACAGCTGCTGAAGAAAGTGCAACGAGTTCGACTTTTGTATGCGCGCCCGCTGGCGTTAGTTGCGCATTCAGAGGAATGGCAAAGAAGCAGAAGATAAGGGCTAATTGACGCATGGGCATATACTGAGCGACACCGTAGGCGGATAAAGCCTAATGCATCTACTCCCGTTACTAACTCTCGGACTTATGGCACAAGTTTGCAGGGCAGGAGCGCAGCATCCTTCATTCCGTGGATAATCTTCTTATCTGCCGGACAAAAGGTCGCCAGCACCCCGGAGAGGCGTGCGGTATCACCGTCCACAAAGTAGTAGGGGCAAAGCCGCAGGCGGCCCTCCATCGGCATTACCGCGCCGTCGGAACGGTAGACGGGGTGACTTAGCCGTGCTGGCTTATGGTAATCTTGGAGAATATGTAATGTCTCATTCTCGGGATCTAGGCCGTCTTCAATCGCTTCAAGCCAGGCTTCGCGTGAAACGTCGCTACCTAAGGTTACGCTACGTGCGCCCCAGGCTGTCTCATGAAAACCACTTGCCTTGATAATGAGGTTACGTTCGCGCTGGGATGCGTTGGCGAGTTCAGACCATTCGCGAATCGGGCGTCCTTCGACTAAAGGTGCATGGAGTACGGCGCTTGGTGGAAGCTGGGTACGCTCCATAATCCATGTACGAGGCACAATCCGCAGGAGAGTTTCGAGTTGATCCTCAGGGAGATTTTCTTTCCAAAATTCTGAAAGCACCGGGTGATGGAGCAGGGCTAGTCCAAGTTTTTCTTCTTGGAATGCACGCATCGGGGGCGTGACGACAACGGTTCCGTTTTCGACCGAAGTGAAGAGGCCGTCGGCACCTTTGACGTTGGCCAAATCGAAAAGTTCAAAAAAGCGGTAGACGAGATCAACGCGGCGTGGTGCGCCTTCAACAGGTACGCAGGTGTCTTGCCCAAGCGTCATGACATCGGAGGGCCGTACAACCCAGATATCACGGCCGCGACGACGCAAGGTGTCAGCCAGCCATTCAAACTCAGGACGATAAGTTGCTGATTCTTCCGAGACGACAACGGCTA
The DNA here is from genome assembly GCA_947460445.1 of Opitutia bacterium. Taxonomy (GTDB): domain Bacteria; phylum Verrucomicrobiota; class Verrucomicrobiia; order Opitutales; family UBA953; genus UBA8828. The sequence goes on from CANHHS010000045.1 coordinate 4,242, forward strand.
CAGCGGGGTCAGGCGTTTTAGGTGTAAGGGCGGAAAGTGCTGCAAAGAATCGATCCGGCATATCACTACCCCCAATGACGCTTGGACAGTCGTCAGCATAGACAGCATTCAGGTACGCGGTGAGCCCAATGCCACCCGGAACACTATCGAGCTCCGTTAGCATGAAGCCGTGATCCGTTAGTAATAAGTCAGGCCGGAGAACAACGGGAATCTGTCCCTTGATCGCTCGATGTCTGCCATGAGCGATGAGACCTTCAGGTTTATGACGGTCTAAATATTCTGCGACCCAGGGCGCAAAGAGATCACGGTTACGTAACAGTTTTTTCCCTTGGAAAGAGCGCGTATACAGTCGTTCGAGTGCTCGGTGGTAACCAAGACACGCTTCACCAATCTTTTTAAGCTCCGCGACTTGTGCGACAGTCAGTGGCCATGGCTCAGGCGAGAGTTGCCAGACCTTGCCCTCAAAGAGTGGCTGGTCGAGCAACTTGGTTCTAAGGGTTTCAATCGATGGCATTGGCGCTGACACGACAATCTGTAGCGACCGGATATAATGGCAAGCGAAGGTCGTGCTTGCTCAGCTACCGCGGCGTATTTCGGAACCTTGGAAGCGAATTGAGACGCGGTATACCTTCTTTAGGCGGGTCAAAATCTGGTGTGTCTTTGGGTCGATGGATTCAGGAACCTCAATGCGGTGTAAATCGACCACAGCATGGAAGCCGCGCTCAGAGAAGATATCGATGAACATGGCAATGGCCAGTTGGTCTTCAAAAATAGGCGTCTCGCTGTTGACGTGTGCTTGTCCAGAAATCGCATGGGCCCGAATAATCGGCAGGAACTTTTCTTGAATCATATCCACGACACGCCGGAACAATGCGGGATTACGCTCTGCATAATCATCTAAACGCCGTACGAGGTCTTGGCGGGCATGTTGGACGATTTGGCTAGCAAGCGGGATGCTGGCGATACTGTCGTGAGTTTCTTCCGAAAGCTCGAGCGTACTCTGGTACTGTAACTCCTTGATGATGCGTGCCTGCACTTCTGCCACCGAACCTTGAGCATTAATGAGGTGATAATGGAAAATATCCCGTAGGGTCTGGAGGGGCTCGTAGGTTCGCTCTTTGAAGACTTGGTAGCGATTGCGGGCAGCTTGTGCTTCAAGATCTGTTTTGCGTACTTCGACTTTGGCTCCGCCTTCTTCTTCGGCGCGTTTGTTGTGCTCGAGGGCTTCTTGTCCTCGTTTGAGCTGACGTCGCACGGATTCGTTTTCGTCAACAAACAGTACGAGAATATGGAAATGCGATTTGGGGAAGCGTTCCGCGTGTGCCGTGTTACGGTATTCGACGCGAAGGTCGTTCAATCGGTTGAAGAGAAGCTTTAAACATTCTACCTGCACCATTGAGCGCGGGAATCCGTCAACCACTGCACCAATCTGGTATTTCGATTCAAGTAATTCGCGGAAGAGTAAATCGACGACTTCACGATCGCCGACAAGCATCCCGGCATCCATTCGCTTGCGAGCCTGTGGACTGAGTAAGAGGTCGCTGACGACAATCGGTTCGCTTGAGTAGTCGCGGTATTTAAGAATGAAATCTGTATTCGTTCCTTTACCAGCACCTGGCGCGCCATTGAGCCAAAGAATTTCACGAGGGAAGGACATGTTTTCACGGCCTCTTTCACGCTCGAGTGTGCTCCAGACGCTCTCAAAAATCAGTGCGGCGTCCTTAATTTCAAGGTCGCTGATACCGTTCGTCGTAGGCTTGGGTGCGGGTTCGCTCATCCGGGGAGGATTAAACCAAAACATCCCGAGCGTTGTGGGCGAGGGAAAAGATTGAGGGATAGGCTACGGTTGGCCTGAAAAGGCTTAAATGCTCGAATCAGCTCAGCCTGTATACTGAAACTTGGCCTTCAGGTACGCCCTGATTACTTGTTCTGGATAGTATCCGATCCAGGACGTCCAACGGGAATCCCTGGGTCCGTCGACCGTGCGCGTCGAAATTGGTACCGGTTTAAATCCTGCATGGAAAGTTGGTCATAACTCCGAGGGCTACGCGCCGTCGTGTTACGTTCTGCAACCGTTGCTGCAAGGGAGTTCGGTGCAACGCGTTTTGCGGAAATTTCAGCTTCTCCGCCCATGGTGTCATCCCAGTGATTGGGTTGGGCAATGCGTCCTGACCAATCGGCGGTGTTCATGTCCACAGATTTAATCTCAATCAGGTTTTTTGGACGTACAGTAGCGTCCAATGAATCGACGAGTTCAATACCGGCAATGCGCCCACCCATTGTGCTGAATTTTCCCTGCCAACGGTCGATGCTGACGGTGTTACCTTCGGTGGCGAAGCGCGAGTCTCGCAAGATATCTACTTTGGGTGCTTGGTAGTTTTTATCGAGTGCACCGTTGGATTTAGTAAGCGCTCGAAGTGCTGAATCAGCATCCACGGTAGGATCGACAGTCTTTAAACCGCTTTTTCCAGTCAGTTGAAAAGAAAGCGGACGACCATCGGCCGATTGCAATGGCTGTTGGGTGGTTGGCTTATCGGATGTGTTGTCGTTCTTCGATTCAGTAGGTGTGCGTGTGCGGTCGGGGGGTGGAAGGGTTTTGCCATCCACGGTTGGACGGGGGGCGCCATCGATAGGCTTACCATTCTCATCATAGCGATAGGTAATCGTACCTTCCTCGCCACCTTCTGCCGAAACGCGATAGCCGGTTACTTTAACGGACGATTTGTCCGGAGCGTTCTGGGCAAACGCAGCCGTACCGATGAAGGCAAGGCAGACGAATGGTAAGCGAGACAGCACGGTTGCAGTGTGGGGGCTCTCGGGAGTGATGGCAAGCGGACGAAAACAAAGAGGGGTGATACGCAGGACGTATCACCCCTCACAAAGAATGCCCTTATGGCTTAACCAATTGCGGCAGTGTAAAGACTATCGGCTTTTTTCCAATCAACGACGTTCCAGAATGCATCTACATAGTCTGGACGGCGGTTTTGGTACTTTAGGTAGTACGCATGCTCCCAAACATCCAAGGCGAGCACGGGTGTGCCATTCACGTCCGCAATGCCCTTCATCAACGGGCTGTCTTGATTAGGGGTGGAAGTGACAGCGAGGGTCTTGTCGCTTTTCACAATAAGCCATGCCCAACCCGAACCGAATCGTGTAGTCGCTGCAGCTTTGAAGAGAGCCTTTAAGCCTTTTTCGCCTTCGAGACCACCGAAGCTTTTTTCAATTGCTTGACCTAGCGCACCCACGGGAGCGCCCCCACCATTTGGCGAGAGCAAGTTCCAGAAGAAAGTGTGATTGGCATGTCCGCCAGCGTTATTGCGAACGGCGGTACGAATCGACTCTGGTACTTTGGAAAGATCGGCAATGAGTGCATCCACGGAAGCGGGAGCGCTAAAACCGCTTTCTTTAGCGAGGGCTGCATTCAGATTGGTGACATAAGCGTTGTGGTGCTTACCGTGGTGAATCTCCATCGTCTGTGCATCGATATGGGGTTCGAGTGCGTTGTGGGCGTAGGGGAGTTTGTCGAGGGTGTAGGACATGGTGTGTGTGGATGAAGTTTGGGCGTAGAGGGATGGGATGACGTTTGTTGCGGCGATACCTAAAGATGCTGTACGAATAAAGTCGCGTCGTCTCACAGGTGTTAGGTCACGGTGTCGTCGGAAGGAGTCAAGCCGCCTGCAGCATTATCCTCCCGCTTCAGGCTAAAATATGCTTGGACGATTTCTCGGCAAGGCTGCTCGAGGACGCCCCCTTGCACAGTAACTCGGTGGACGAGTCCTTTGAGGTCGTGAAGAGGGTAGGCACCACCCAAGCAGCCCATCTTAGGATCATGACAGCCCCAAACAACCCGGCCAATGCGGCTCATGATACTTGCCCCCGCGCACATCGGGCAGGGCTCTTTCGTTACATACAGTTCGCAAGCGTTCAGCCGCCAGTCGCCAATTTTTGACGCAGCTTGTGTGATCGCAAGAACTTCAGCGTGTGCCGTGGGATCGCCCGTACGTTTGATTTCGTTGTGCGCAGCACCGATGACTTCTCCGCCACAGACAATAATAGCACCGATGGGAACTTCGTTGGCATGCCAGGCATCAATCGCGAGATTGAAGGCGAGCGACATGTAAAATGCGTCATCGCGGTTAAGTTGCGAAGGGCGCAGTTTCTCAAATGGACACGGTGCCCAGGACATAGGTAACAAGGTAGGACGGGTCAGGGTGGGGGAGTCAAACGCAAGTGACCAAGACCTAGCGAAACCTTGACATTAATCCTAACCTGAACGTTTTTAAAGGTACACATGGCCGACGGCGAAATTCTCGAACTCGAGGGCAAAATCCTCCAAGTCTTACCCGGAACGATGTTCCGTATCGAACTGCAGAATAAGCACGTCGTTCTTGGGCGTATCTCGGGCAAACTTCGTAAGAACTATATTCGTATTAACCCTGGCGATCGGGTGAAGGTTGAGATGAACACCGCCGACCTCACGACCGCTATGATTACTTTCCGTCTGCGCGATTCAGCTCCACGACCTACATCCGCACCGCCTCGTCGTCGGAAATAAGCCTGTCATAGAGCTTATTGAGCCCGTTTAACCGGGCTTTTTTATTTGCCTGATTCCGTCATTCAGATAATCTTTGGTCATCTATCTAAGATTAAGCCATGCCCATCTATAACACTGTCATTGATACCATTGGTCGCACCCCTTTGGTGCGCCTCAATAAAGTTACCGAAGGCCTCGGAGCTGAAGTATTGGTAAAGCTGGAATTCTTTAATCCGCTCTCAAGCGTCAAGGATCGCATTGGTTGGGCCATGGTTCAGGCGGCTGAGTTGGATGGTCGTCTCAAGCCCGGCGGTACAATTGTTGAACCTACTTCAGGCAATACGGGTATCGCTTTAGCATTCATTGCAGCTTCCCGTGGATACCGCTGTGTTTTGACAATGCCAGAGACGATGTCGATTGAGCGTCGCGTGCTCTTGCGTCTTCTCGGTGCAGAAATTGTTCTGACGCCTGGAGCTAAAGGTATGCGCGGTGCCATTGAACGTGCGACGCAGCTTCGTGATGAATTCGGCGATCGTGCGTTTATGCCGATGCAGTTTGATAATCCTGCGAACCCTGAAGTTCATCGCAAAACAACCGCCGAGGAAATTTGGAAAGATACCGACGGCAAGTTAGACGTATTTGTCTCTGGTGTAGGTACGGGCGGTACGATTACGGGCGTTAGCTCAGTGATTAAGGGTCGCCGCAAACTCCACACGGTTGCTGTTGAGCCGACTGCGAGTCCCGTCCTCTCAGGCGGTGCACCTGGCCCTCACAAGATTCAAGGAATTGGTGCAGGTTTTATTCCTAAAAATTGCGACACGACGCTTATCGACGAAATCGTCCAGGTTACGAATGAAGATGCGTTTGCGATGGCTCAAGAGGTCTCGGTTCGTGAAGGACTCGCTGTTGGTATTTCGTCCGGTGCAAATATTTGGGCTGCACTCCAGCTTGCCAAGAAGCCTGAGTATGCGGGTAAGCGTATTGTTACGATCGCTTGCAGTCCTTCAGAGCGCTACCTTTCGACCGCACTCGCTGAAAAGGCCCGTGCTGAAGTCACCGCACTGACAGCATCCTAAGATTTCTTAAAGTCTTTCCCTAGGCTCACCGAGAGGTGGGCCTTTTTTTGTTGATAGTAAACCCGGTAGGTGAACACTCGTTCACCTAAGGCCTCCCGTGCTCCGCGCTCTTGCTGACTGTAACAACTTCTTCGCCTCGTGCGAACGTGCCTTAAATCCGGCGCTCCAAGGTGTGCCTATTGTTGTGCTTTCCAATAATGATGGCTGTGTGGTTGCACGTTCCTCTGAAGCAAAGGTGTTGGGTATACCGATGGGTGCCCCGTTTTTTCAAGTGCGGCGATTGTGCGAAACGCACGGAGTGCATGTCGCCTCTTCTAATTTTGAAGTCTACGGAGATTTTTCGAATCGCGTGATGGAGACGCTGGCAGAGCATGCCCGTGACATCGAAGTATACTCGATCGATGAAGCCTTTATGGGCTTCCCGGATTTATCGGATGAGCAGGCATTATTACTCGGGCATTCCATTCGCAATGACGTCCTCGCACGTACGGGTATCACGGTCTCGATTGGTTTAGCGCCAACTCAGGTACTCTGTAAACTCGCCAATGAGCTTTCCAAGAAAGACCCGAAGACGAGCGGTGTCTATTTGATGCCTACCGACGGCGTGAAGCGACTCGAGTTGCTCCGTACTATACCCGTGGATAGTCTTTGGGGTGTCGGTAAAGGCACCGCCTCGCGTTTACGCGCTTACGGTGTCGTGACAGTTGCAGATCTTGCCGAAATTGAACCTGCACGCATTCGCAGTTTTGCGGGAGTTGTCGGGGAGCGCTTGGCGCTCGAAGTGCGTGGCGTAGCCTGTCACGGAATTGTCGAAGAGTCATCGCCGAGAAAGTCTATCCTTTCATCGCGCTCATTTGGAAATCCTGTGACTGAGCGCGATGATTTAGCGGAAGCACTCGCACACCATGCTTTTCGTGCGAGTGAGAAATTGCGCGAAGATGGACTCGTTGCAGGTACCATCGTCGCATTTGCGCGCACGAATCGACATCGCGAAGACCAAGAACAACAGGACGCGGAAGCCGTCATTCGTCTAGATCCCCCTACGCATGATGGTCGGCGCATGGCTGCTGCAATTACTCAGGCTATGGACGCGATGTGGATTCCAGGCTTTCAATGGAAGCGTGCGGGTGTGTACCTCGCTGATCTATCCTCTTCGGAAGTTACGCAACCTGGTTTGCCGGGTCTAGGCCCTGCAGAGCCTGTTCAGCGTCGCAAACTCATGGAGGTTATGGATGCACTCAATGCTGAGCTCGGAAAGGATGCGGTACGTCTGGCTAGTACGGGCTTAGAGCGCACTTGGAAGCCCAAAGCCGAACGCCTAACAACAGTTACCGATAAAGATGCGACAGCCGAAGGTGTGAAGTCCGGAGGCGACAGTCGCGTTAAGCGCACGCGTATTCGCTTTCACGAGTGAGTATTACGCTAAGTCGAATAGCAGCACTTCGAGATTCGAAAGGGTACTCAGTTTAAAATTTGTAAGTTGGCTGATGCCTGCTCCGTCTCCTGCGACAATGGGTTGGTCGCCAATCTTTCCCTCTCCGCTTAAGACTTGAATCCATGCGTGACGTTGAGGGGAGATGGAAACTGATTTTATCGAACCTTTACTGATTCGGAGCTTACGTAAGGTGACGTCTTGATGGATAGCCAGTGA
>CANHHS010000046.1 GCA_947460445.1 Opitutia bacterium
CTCTCGAGCAGAGGATGAATAACTGGCTCGATCTCCGTCGTCGTTACGGCCCCGATGCTGCCACTGTACGTTCCAAGCAAGAGGCCTTGGTGGCACGTCTTGCGGGGAGTGAAGGCGCTGAGGCTCAAGTAGCCGTGCTGCAGGCTGAGGCCGATGCTGCCGAGAAAATTTTAAAGACCCAGGCAGTAGGGCTCCGCAAGGTGCGTCAAAAAGCCGCAACAAGCTTGGCCGATTCTGTGGCACGTTTATTGGGCCACTTAGGATTTCAAAAAGCTAAATTCAAAGCTGAGATCATTGATGCGCCTTTGTCTGCGACAGGGGATAGTGCCGTCCGTTTTTTGTTTTGTCCGAATGCCGGCCAAGACTTGCTTCCGTTAAGTCAGATTGCCTCGAGTGGTGAAGCTGCCCGCGTGATGTTGGCGCTAAAGACAACCTTGGCGGCCTCCGATCGTACGCCCGTTCTGGTCTTTGATGAAGTCGACGCCAATGTCGGCGGCGAAGTAGGTGCACAGGTGGGACGCGAGCTCGCTGCCCTCGGCGGTCGTCACCAAGTTATTTGCGTAACGCACTTACCTCAGGTTGCCGCCCTTGGTCGTCAGCATTTTGTGGTCACCAAAGAGCAGGACAGCACTTCAACGACCGTAAAAATTGAATCTGTGCACAAAGATGCGTCGGCGCGCATCGCCGAGCTTGCGCGCATGTTGGGTGATCGTTCGAGTCGCACCGCTATCACGCATGCGAAGGAATTATTGGCCATGGCCAAATAAGTCAGCGGACACTTCGGCCAAGTTTTCGTTCAATCGCGCGAAGGCCTAGTGCGGCTGACCATGGCTTGGGTAGGCGGGCAGAGAACCAAGACAAAATCCGGTTGCTCCAGCCCGTCACGATTTGTGGCTGAGCGGATAGCATCGCAGCGATTGCTTGGTCGACGCAGTCGTCGGCACTTTGTCCCGGCAGGTTGGTGGGTCTAGAGAATCCAGCACCTTTGAAGAAGTTTGTTGAAACAGGGCCTGGACAAACTGCTACACACCGTACGCCGTGAGGTTTACCTTCGCAATCGAGCGCAATACTCCAGTGGAGTAGAAAGGCTTTTGTTGCAGCGTACGTGGCCATGAGAGGTACGGGTTGGTAGGCAGCAAGCGACGCGATGTTCACGACCATACCTCCACGTTGCAGTAACGCTGGCCAAAGCAGGCCCGTGAGGTGAACGGGGGCCCGACTGTTTACATCAACCATTCGCAAAGTGTGCTCGAGCCCCGGGCTTGGAAACTCCCCGTAGGCTCCAAAACCACTGTTATTTATGATTAGAATTCTGCCCGTGCGTGGCATCAGTTTTTGTAATGCAGCCACAACCCCCTCAATCTCAGCAGGTTCAGCCAGATTCGCCGTTAAATGAACCCTGTTGGGGCTCACTACCCAGCCTTCAGGAACTGTTCTCGATACGTTGCATACGACCGCCGAAGTCATAGACTCTTCTATGCGCCTAAGGAAGGTGCGTCCGATTCCGGAAGATCCGCCTGTAACAACGATGAGCTCAAACTCGCGAAAGAAACTGGCAGAACGTTTAGGAAAAGGGTGCATAGCTTTAGGTCCAACCACACAAACCCAACGCACCATCATGAGCAATGCGTCAGTCATCATCACGGGGGTCCATTTGGACCTCACTGAATCCCTCAAATCCTACGTTAATGAAAAAGCTCAAAGGCTCTTTCGTCACAACGACAGGATTGTCCGCGTCCTCTTTGAGCTCGTTCACGGCCGGTCGCGTGATCATGCCAACGAGTTTGCAGCTCAGGCGAAGATTGAAATCGCAGGGCCGGATATTGTTGTCCGGGTCGAGTCAGATGACATCTACAAATCTATCGACTTGTTGATGGATAAGCTCGATCGGGCCCTGCGTCGACGGCACCGCTTTGATAAAGTGAAGCGTCATCTCGGTGGTGATGCTTCCTCACTGGCGGCATAATTTTTTGTGGGAGGTGGGTTCAAGGCCTGGGTTCGCCCAGGCCTTTTTGTGCATACCACCTATGTATGTTGCCTTTACTCCCTGCCAGAGAGGCCATACCCATTGCCGTGGTGAGAATCTACTTCATCGGCATCTGTGGAACGGCAATGGGCAATGCTGCTTTGCTCATGCGTGCACTTGGACATGAAGTTTCAGGTTCAGACACGGGTATTTACCCGCCGATGTCTGATCATCTGCGGAAAGCAGGTGTGGAAATTCTTGAGGGATGGGATGCGGCACGCTTGGCAAAGCTTAAGCCCGACTTGGTTGTGATTGGGAATGTCGTTTCGCGTGGCCATCCAGAGGTTGAATGGCTTTTAGAAGCACGCACGACACCCTATGTTTCATTGCCAGAGTTACTGCGCACGCGGCTATTAACAAACCGTCAGAATCTAGTCGTTGCGGGGACTCACGGTAAGACGACCACGACCTGTATGGCTGCAGTGCTTTTACGTAGTCACGGCGCAGACCCAGGTTGGTTAGTGGGTGGCGTTCCGCGTGACCTGCCCGATAGTGCTTCGCCAGGTAAAGATGGTGGTGTGTTTGTGATTGAGGGAGATGAGTACGACTCAGCTTTTTTTGATAAACGTAGTAAGTTTATCCAGTACCTACCACGGGTTCTTGCGTTGAATAATATTGAATTCGATCACGCGGATATTTTCCGGGACCTCGAAGATGTTCTGCGTACCTTCTCGCATGTCATTCGATTAGTCCCGCGCGACGGTGCGATTGTTGCTAACGGAGATGATGTAAACATTTCCCGTCTCCTTGCATCTGTAACCTATTGTCCCGTGATTCGGGTTGGTACAGGGCAGAGCAATGACTGTGTGATTGCGGACTTTAAAGAAGATGCGGCGGGCAGTTCTTTCCGACTTATCTGGAAAGGCAAAGAGTGGGGTAGGGTTCAGTGGGCTCTTTCAGGACTCTTTAATGCCCGTAATGCGGCCATCGCCGCCGTTGCCTCTGGGGTTATGATTCAACGGGAAGATCCGACCTGTCTGAAGCTCTCGAGCTTGGATGGCTTTCAGGGCGTGATGCGCCGGCAGCAAGTCCTCTCGGAGAGTTCTAAACTTATCGCGATAGAAGACTTTGGACACCACCCCACGGCCTTGGCGTGTACCCTAGAGTCGCTCCGGGCGCGTCACCCGAAGCATACCCTCGTTGCTTGCTTTGAACCGCGGAGTAACACCGCAGCTCGTAAAGTTTTGCAGGATGATTTCCGGAAAGCTTTGGCCCTTGCCGACATCACGCTAATTTCCGCACCACATCGCGCGGAAAAACTTGGAGCAGAAAGTTTCGATAGCCTCGGGGTATCCGCAGAACTTGTGGCATGTGGTCGTCAGGCATTTTCACCCACTTCGCCCGAAGAACTCCTCATAAAACTACGCACCGTGCTATCTGATTTAGATAAGCCAGCCTGCGTCATCTTTTTCTCCAACGGGTCTTTCGGCGGTATCATCCCGCGGTTTGTCAGTGGGAAGTAAATCTTAGGTTAGCCCAAGAAACTGTCGCGCTTCCGTGCAATCGTTTTCGATTTGTTGACGCAAATTATCTAAATTTTCGAAGCGCTGCTCTGATCGAATTCTTTTTAGCCACCGTACGCGGATGGCATTCCCAGGGGCGGGCGGACTTCCCGATGGCCTGAGCATATGGGCTTCAAGGATTGGCTCTGAGGCGTTTGCGTCGACGGTAGGGCGCACGCCCCAGTTCAGTACCGCAGGCTCAGCAATGCCCTCGCCCGTAACGACTTCGCCTGCATAAACCCCGTAGGACGGTACGAGTTCGGGTTTCCAGGAGATATTCAAGGTAGGGAAGCCAATGGAGCGTCCGATCTTCCGGCCATTTTCAATCAAGCCTTCAGCTTCGTAGGGGCGCACAAGCATGCTATTTGCGAGCTCTAATTCTCCGGCAATAAGGGCTTCGCGGATGCGCGAGCTGCTGGTAATCTCGCCACAAGTTTTAACCGGAGGGATAATTTTAGCAGATAAATTTTGCGAATGACTATCGGCAGCGAGTTTTGCGGCATCGCCTTTGCGTCCTTGGCCGTAACAAAAGTTATCCCCGACATGCAGTGAAGCGAGTTTAGGAAACCGTTCCTTTAACCAAGGGAGGTAAGCCTCCGCGGTCATTGCCCGGTGTGTGGCGTCAAAAGCTTGGTGAACAATTTCATCAGCACCGGCTTCAAGGAGGCGCGCGTCTTTTTGTTTTCGATTTAAGATAAGCAGTACGGGATTTTGTGGCCGGATGATCCTGCTGGGGTGTGGTTCAAAAGTGAGCGCGACAACTTTTCCACCGTCTTGGTTTGCCGCGGCTACGGCCGACGCAAGTACCGCACGGTGTCCGGCATGAACCCCATCAAAGACGCCAATGGCAACATGCAATCGCATCGTTTTATCCTAGGGCTTGAGCGGGAACCGCGGTAGCGATGGGGATTAATCGCCCAAGGCGCTCGGATAGCGTCATTGCGCTCAATGCTTCAATAGTAACGGCTTGTTCGACGTCGTGCATGCCAGAAGCGGTTCGACGTAGGGCACTTAAATGTCCGCCAGGACCGAGTGATTTACCAAGGTCATGACCCAATGTGCGTACATAGGTACCTTTTGTGCAACGCGTTTTGAACGAAATAATCGGCGCGCTCCATCGCAACAAATCCATGCTTTCAACGCGGATGAAGCGAGGTTCACGGGCAATCTCTTGGCCTTTATGTGCGAGTTTGTAAAGTGGCACGCCGTTGACTTTGCGGGCCGAGTGCATGGGCGGCATTTGGTATTGGTCGCCGAGCATCTTGGCCATGGCGGCACGAATGGCTTCGTCGGTGAGCTCGGGGACTGGGTGAGTTTCGCGCGTCTCGCCTTCAGCGTCTTGAGAGTCTGTGACGATCCCGAGAGTTAAATCCGCTTCGTAGGCTTTATCTTGCGACATCAAATACGCCGAAACTTTTGTCGCCTTTCCGATAAGTAAAATGAGTAAGCCTGTGGCCATTGGATCAAGCGTCCCGGCATGGCCAACCTTGCGTGTTCCATAGAGTCGCCGAATCATGTCTACGATGTCGTGCGATGTCGGTCCGCGCTGCTTATCAATCAGCAAGACGCCTTCGGGCTCCCTCAAGTCGCTCATCGTGGCGCCCGTTCGCGCAGATGGGCGACGATGATTGCTTCAATACGCTCACGGTCTTTGGCGAAAGATGCACCGAGGCAATTGAAACCTGCGGCGAGTTTATGTCCGCCGCCATTGAGTTTAGCCGCGAGTAGGTCGAGACGGAGTTCTGGATTCTTGCCGCGCAAGCTACCTTTGATGCCATCCTTGGCTTCTTCAAGTAGTACGGCAATATCGACGCCCGCAATCGAGCGCGGGAAGTCCACGAGTCCTTCTTTGTCTTCTTTCGATGTCCCGGTCTCTTCGTAGAGGCCGATAGGAATTTCCCCGATAGCGATGCGTCCGTTTTCTACCAATCGCATACTGGCTAAGAATCGTTGAATGAGAACGAATTTTGTCGGCGACTCGCTTTCAAAAACGCGCTCCGTTGTGAGTGACGGTGATGCGCCTTTTCGAATCAAGGTTGCGGCGACTTCTAGAACTTCGGGTGACGTTGATCGGAATCGGAAACTTCCTGTGTCTGTCACTAAACCTAAATACAGAGAAGCTGCTGTGGCTGCATCGATCGGGAGATTTTTTTGCAAAGCCGTGTAAGCTAAGACGTGGCAAGTCGCAGCAGCGTCTTCAACGACGACGTTCACCTTTGCGAAGCCATCATTGGACACATGGTGGTCAATGTTGGCTTCAAGTCCGGCAGGGTAGAGGTCCGTGAGTGTGGCGCCAATGCGTGACAGGTCGGCACAGTCTACTGCGACAGCGACTTCATCTGGGCGACTCGCGAAACCGCTTTCGGTGACAAAGGTTAGTCCTTCGGCATACGCTACGAGGTTGGCTGGTACCGGGTGCCTGTTCGCACACCGTGCGTCAGCCCCTAGGGCGAGCAGAATACGGCAGAGGGCTGTCTGGGAGCCGATACAGTCGCCATCTGGGCGCATATGGCCCAAAACCACCACACGTTTGCCTTTGAGGCTGCGGAGGGTCGCATCCAGCGTGTTGGCGGCTTCTTGGAGGGTTAGAGGCATTATGACGTAAGAAAAGCCCCCGATGGGTCGAATGGCAAAGGGAAAGGCACTTTGATTATAAGGCAATTTAGGCGACCCTCCCATCCCACTTGCCCCCTTTCAAACCTGGCTTAGCATCTTGGCACATTCCCCGCTTACTCTCATACCTATGGACAAGGACAAGAACGGAAATTTCTCACCACGTGCGCGCCGCGTTGTCGACCTTGCTCGGGTTGAAGCGAAGCGTTTTTACCACAACTACGTAGGCACCGAACATATCTTGCTCGGCTTAATTAAGCTCGGCGAAGGTGTTGCCGTGAATGTGCTTGGTCGCATGGGCGTCGAGCTCAAAAAAGTTCGCGAACTCGTTGAAAAACAAGTCGGTAAAGGTCCCGAAGAAGCGAAGTCGCCCGACGCTCTTCCACTTACCCCGCGCGTACAAAAGGTTTTCACATATGCCAAAAGTGAAGCCGCTAAACTCGGTCACGCTTATATCGGTACGGAGCATATTTTGCTCGGCCTATTGCGCGAAGGCGAAGGTGTCGCTGCCAAAGTGCTTTCTGAGTTGAACGTCGACATCGAGCGTTGCCGTCAAGAGATCCTTGCGCAAATTCAACCCGAAGAGGGTGCCGAAGGTGAATCACCTGCTTCAGGCTCCGCGGAAGGCGAGTCGAGTGAAGAAGGGCCTTCCGCTCGCCCAGAAGGTGGACGGCCTGGCCGCGGAGAGCGACTTTCTCTCCTGAAGACTTTTGGTCGTGATTTAACCGAGTTAGCACGCGCAGGTGAACTTGACCCTGTAATCGGTCGTAAGGACGAAATCCGCCGCGTTATCCAGATTCTCTGCCGTCGTACTAAAAATAACCCCGTCCTTATCGGCGAGGCTGGGGTCGGCAAGACCGCCATTATTGAAGGCCTTGCGCAAGAAATCACTGCAGGTTCTGTTCCTGAGATCCTCCTTAACCATAAAGTCGTCACCTTGGATATGGCCCTAATGGTTGCAGGTACGAAGTACCGTGGTCAGTTCGAGGAGCGCATCAAAGGCGTGATGGACGAAGTTAAGCGCGCCAAGAACATCATCCTCTTCATCGACGAGATTCACACCATTGTCGGTGCCGGCGCTGCCGAAGGCGCGATGGATGCATCTAACATTCTTAAGCCAGCCCTGTCTCGCGGGGAGATTCAATGTGTCGGCGCAACCACGCTTACAGAATACCGTAAACACATTGAAAAAGACGCTGCCCTCGAGCGCCGTTTCCAATCGGTAAAGGTTGATGATCCTTCCCAGGAAGACGCTATCCGCATTCTCAAGGGCATTCGGCATAAATACGAGAAGCACCATAACTGCGAGTTCACCGATGCAGCGATCGAGCAGGCGGTGAAGCTTTCCAGTCGTTACATTACTTCGCGTCACTTGCCTGATAAAGCCATCGACGTGATGGATGAGGCGGGGGCACGTGCCCGGATTCGTGCACTGAATCTCCCACCAGAATTAGAGAAGCTGCAGACCGAAATTGATTCAGTTGTGCTCGCAAAGGAAGATGCTTCGCGTCACCAAAAATTCGAAGAAGCTGCCGACTTGCGTGATCAAGAGAAGAAGCTTCGCGCTAAACGTGAAAAGTCTTTGGAAGAATGGAAGAAGCGCCGCGAAGAAACCAAAGTTGTTGTCTCCGAAGACGACATCTTATCCATCGTTGCAGATTGGACCGGCATCCCCTTGTCGCGGATGGAGAAAAAAGAGACACAGAAGCTGCTCGACCTCGAAAAAGACTTACAGGCTTCCGTGATTGGGCAAGAAATGGCCTGCGAGGTGATTGCCCGTGCCCTCAGGCGCTCGCGTGCAGACCTAAAAGACCCTCGTCGCCCCATCGGTTCATTCCTCTTCCTTGGCCCAACGGGTGTTGGTAAAACTCTGTTGGCGCGCACCCTTGCGGAGAAGATGTTCGGTGAAGCCGACTCTGTTATCCAGATCGACATGTCCGAGTACATGGAGAAATTTGCGGTCTCTCGTTTGATTGGTTCGCCACCAGGCTATGTTGGTTACGAAGAAGGCGGGCAATTGACCGAACAGGTTCGTCGTAAGCCATACGCCGTTGTCCTTTTTGATGAAATTGAGAAGGCACACCCCGATGCAATTCACTTGCTCTTGCAGGTGCTGGAAGATGGTCGTCTGACGGATTCACTCGGTCGGACAATTGATTTCCGAAACACCATCTTGATTATGACATCGAATGTGGGTGCAGATGTGCTGCAGCGTAATTCGTTTATGGGTTTCGACGCTGGCACCGATACCACCCGGGATTACGAGAAGCTCAAAGAGCGTATCCTCGAAGAAACGAAGCGAGCCTTTAAACCAGAGTTTCTGAATCGTTTAACCGACATTGTTATCTTCCACCAACTCGCCAAGCAGCACATGCACGTCATTGTTGATCTTGAGTTGAAGAAGGTGGTTAAGCGCCTAGCTGACCTTGAAATCGTTTTACAAATGACCGATCCCGCGCGCGAGTTCCTCGTCGAGCACGGTTGGGATGAGAAGTATGGCGCACGGCCTTTGCGCCGTGCAATCGAGCGTCACCTTGAAGACCCCCTTGCCGAAGTTATTCTGCGCGACGAGCTCCGGAAGGGTGACCCCGTCGTCGTCGGCGCTTCCCCTGAAGGCCTCACCTTTACGCAAAAAGAAAAGAAGAAGTCTGAGCCTAAAGAGCCAAAGGCTTAATGCGCCTCCGTGTTATCGCTGCGACCCTCGCCGCCCTTGCGGTAGGCTTGGGCGCATTGGGCGCACACGCTCTCAAGGAACAGTTCCTAGCCCAGCCGACTGCACGGGAATGGTGGGATACTGCTTCGCATTACTTATTGGTCCATGCGGCTGCGGCAGCGTTGCTTCCGCTTTATGCACGCGTTGCACAATGGTGTATGCTTTCAGGTGCCCTCCTATTCGCGAGTACGCTGTATGCAATGGCTCTGGGTGCCCCTCATTGGCTGGGTGCAGTCACTCCGATTGGCGGCGTGTTACTGATCGTCGGCTGGCTTAACTTCGCCTGGGCGAGCCTCCGCACTCCGCCGTCTAATCTTTAAAATTTCGGGACAATACCAGTACTCTCGAGCTTAAGGAAGAGCTCGCGGCCAACCCAGGCATCATTGGCAGCGTATTGAACCTGCCGCTTGTCGAGGCGTCTCGACCAGTCTGAAATCTGCACCCGTTTTGATTTTTTCATCTGGAACCCTAAGTAGTGAGCAGCGAGCGCGCGCAACCCAGTGTTTTCAACGCCTGCTTTGCGTGAGTAATCGGAAATCTCAATAAAACCGTGGGCATCAAAGGGAGCGCGTCGCATGAGATTACGTACATCGTCGCGTACCGCGATACCGACTTTGGCAATGCGAGGATTACAGAGTACCGGGAATGCAAAGGGAATTCCGCCGCAGGCTTCGATTCTAAAAACGAAGACGCGATCACTGGTTGCTAATTGGAGAACGGAGGGAAGGTGGTATTCGCCGCGCCGGTGGGAAGGTTTTGTCTCGGTGTCGAAACCCAAAACGCGTTCGTTCATCATGGTGCGGATGGCGAGCTCGGCCTCATTTTCGCGTTCGACCAATTCGATCGGGCCGTTCCACTCTGCCTCGGGTAACCCATCGATAAAATTTTTCTCAATGCGCAGTCCGCCCCTCGCTGACCCCGGGTTAGGGTTGCTAGGTTCTTCTTCGCCGGATTCTGGCGCGATGTCCTCGGGCTCTACCATTCCATGGAGGCAACTCGGCTCTGAGCCGATTGGCAAGCGTGGGCACACAACGACTTTGGGTAGAATAGCGTTGACCGCATCGTTTTCCGGAGGTTTGTTGCCCTTTCCCTTTCCGGGGCCATAGCTCAGCTGGTAGAGCGCTTGCATGGCATGCAAGAGGTCGTCGGTTCGATCCCGATTGGCTCCACCATTAAAAACCGACCGGTCGTTTTTCTGAAGAGGAAGACGGCCGGTCCTCTTATTGCTTTGCTAGTTTGGGTGAAACTAGACGCGCCTGGGATCGACTTGGTTTGATATCGACTGTTAGGGCGTAGCCTAGGCGTTTGGCTAAATCGTGGGAACTCGCTAGCCCGATGCCCCAGCCCTTAGTTGGCTTACGTTTTTTAGCACCGCCATTGACGAGCAGGGTGAGTTGGTTGGCCTTGTGCGTTTGGGTTACTTCGACATCGCCGTCGCTATGACGAAGCGCGTTCAACACTAAATTCTCCATGATGCGATGGAGGGCGACCGCATCTGTCTTTACCATGCCCTTAAGTTTAAATGATACGCGTTTTTGGTCAGACAGCTTTAGGCCGGCGTAGATATCTTTGCCCAAGTCAGTTAAATCTAGCGAAGTGCCGAGTGCCTTCGTTGGCTTGTCTCGGAGTTCTGTTCGTAGCGACTGCAGGAGTTTCTCCATGCGCCGCAAAGATGCTTTCAACTGAACCGATCCTTTACCTTCAATATTTTGTGCTGCAAGTAGCGCGACAGACAGAGGGTGGGCAATGTCATGAGCAACCCCTGCGGCTCTCAAGCCAAGTTTCGCCAGTGAACTTTTAGAGGGTGCAGTCATTCCTTACCGGACTGCACCCAAGCGTGTAATTAATGACTGGCAGTCACTCTTCAGTTTTTCCTCTTGAGTGTTATTTTCTTTCGACAGTCGTTCAAAGGAGGCAGCCACATCTCCGAGCAACTTTCGTAAAACTAAAGCATCACGTTTTGCGTCTGTTTTGTCGGTTCGGTCCGCAAGTTCGCCTGCCAGGGTCTCGTATTTTCGCAGCCGTGCACTCAGCGCTTTGCGGTCTTCAGCGTTTTCACGCAAGAACTGCCAGGCAAGTCGGCCTTTATAACCTCCGTCTGCAATCGTCCGAATGTAGCCAATACAATTAAGAGTGGTATGGCCTTTATCTGACTCAGCGCGAAGCTGTTCTTCGCGCGCTTTGCCTGCAGGATCGCGCTCCCATGGTTGGCGGTCTTTACTGTCCTTGTTTCGGCTACTTTTCTTATCCGACGAAGATTTGTCGCTATCAGTTGTCTTTGGTTCGACGTATGTTCCGCTGGCTTTGCGGAGTTCATCGTATCCTCTCCAAAATGCTGCTTCTTCTATTCCGTAGGTTTTGCAGAAGCCGCTAATGGCTGAGGGGTCGATGCCCTTCATACGATCCGAGAGGGCGCTCGAAAGATTTTTAATGAGCTCCTTGGTGTCAGCGGGCGGAGTCTCTTTTGCAAAGGGATCTCCAGAATCCTCTTTCTTTGTTTCTGTCTTAGGCTCTGGCTTGAGCATGAGCTCGTGCTCATTCCAAACCGCTGGTGAATTGCGCTTAATCCATTCGGTATCCAGTCCCTCCCAGGCGATGGTGTGTGTTTGTTCGCCGCCGGGTAGTCGGAAGGTGACCCTATCA
>CANHHS010000047.1 GCA_947460445.1 Opitutia bacterium
ACTATGCGTGGGCCAAGGCAGGCACACTCATGAGCCGCGGCACAGTCGCACTTAACATCAACGGAGAAAAGCCTAGCATCATCACTACCGCCCAAGTGCCAGAAATGAATACAACGGGTAATCGCGTCACCATCGGACTGTCAGGCTGGACAGCTAGCTTCGATCGCCAAACGGGTGCGCTCGTTAGTTATCAGCGAAACGGCAAAGAGCTCCTCGCCGCACCTGTTAACCTCGATGCTTTCCGTTCCCCTGTAAATAACGACCAATGGGCGAGTGGCGGATGGTACGCCCGAGGACTTCATGACCTTCGCCATACGGCCACTATCTGTCAGGCAGATGGCTCAAGCCGCGTGGTGACGCGCGTTATCTCTCAGGGCACAAACGCTGCAACCCTTTCGCCCGGCCTGGCTTCAGGCCATCGCACCGTCAACACCGGCCGTAAATTAGCCGAGAACGACTTCCGCTTTACGACCGACACGGAATGGCAATTCCTCCCCGATGGTTCTATTCGAATCCGGTCACTCATCTCATCGAGCCAAAAGAATGTACCCCTACCCTCTATTGGCTACCGATTCCAGCTCACGCCGGGATTAGACAAGGTTACATGGTTTGGTGACGGACCTTGGGAAAACTATCCTGACAGAAAGTCGGCCTCACAAATCGGACAATACTCAGCCACGGTGGATCAAATCGCCGTCCCCTATATTAAGCCTCAAGACCACGGTAACCATGAAGATGTGCGCTGGGTTGCGATGCGCGATACTGCCGGCAATGGATTGCTCATTGCCTCAGCCGCTAAGCCTGTAAGCTTCTCGGCAACACGCTGGACGGACAGCGAACTGACGCTGACATCTAATGTGGTCGAGTTGCCGAAGTCCGATCGTGTCTTCCTTAATATTGATGCACGCACACTCGGGTTAGGCGGAGCAAGTTGCGGCCCTAATCCCATGGAACGCGACATACCTCGCTCGGGAACCTACCAACTTGATTTGGTTATTCGGACGCTCTCATCTAATCAAGACGCAGGAGAGGTGGCACGTGTAACCATTCCTATTGCCGAATCTAATCCAATAACTGCAGGCGTAGAGAATTGGATGAAAAATACCGGAAGAGCCGCCACCCAGACAATCACCGCCACTGCCAGCAGCGAGCAACTCGATGAAGGCGAAGCGAGCCGCGCTGCTGATGGCGACGACAGCACTTTCTGGCACACAACGTACGGAAACTTTATGGCAAAGTACCCGCACACCCTGACGCTTGATTTAGGTAGCATAAAGAAAGGTGTTCGTGGGCTTACCTACCTTCCGCGACAAGACGGCAATACGAACGGCCAAGTTGCACGCTACTCTGTGGAAACAAGCACGGATGGCAAAACTTGGACGAAAGCTGCCGAGGGCACCTTCGGTAAAGGTAGTGCGATGAAGACTGCCAACTTTGCTCCAACCCACTGCCGCTACGTACGCCTAACGTGCTTAAGCGAACAAGGTAAACAGGACTTCGCCTCGGCCGCAGAAGTCAGCGTCATTCTTGCCGAATAAACTTATCCGCGAAGGATTCGTAAAGCTTCCGCGTGCAACTCAGGCGCGGCTGCGACGGCATTTCCTGCGGCGACTGGGTCGCTACCATCCCAAGCCGTAACGACTGCCCCTGCGCCTCGTAGAACAGGCAGAACAGGAATTAAGTCCCACGGATTCATAATCGGGTCAGCCATGATATGCGCCCTGCCAGCTGCGACCATCATGTGCCCATACCCGTCGCCCCAAGTGCGCGAGAAATCACATTGTTGGGCTAAGTCAGCCCAGCGCGCCTTCGGATGAGCACGGGTGATATTCTCGACATCTGTCGTCAGCAACTTCGCTGACTTCAATGCAACGGAGACCGCTTTCGTTGGGCGACCGTTGAAGGTAGCAGTCAAACCGTCGCCCACCGCACGTTCTCGCAAAATAGGTTGATCGATAACTCCAATGGCGGGTTGCCCTTGATAGCGCAGACCAACAAGCGTTGTAAAGAGCGGCACACGGGCGATAAAAGATTTTGTGCCGTCGACCGGGTCTAACACCCAGCAATATTCAGCATCAGCGCGCTCAACTCCATATTCCTCACCCACGATACCGTGGTCGGGGTATTGAGCGTGAATAGCGGCGCGCATAACCCGCTCTGCTTCCTTATCCGCAATCGTGACAGGGGATCCATCGGCTTTAGTTTCAACGGCAAGCGTTGGCTGCGCATAATGCGTGCGCACAACTTCGCCGGCTAAATTCGCTAAGTGCTCAGCAAATTTTCGTAACTCGTTTTTTTGGACATCAGACAGCACGTGGCACGGTGCGGAAAGAGACGTGCTTGGGCAATGACGAACCGCAGTTGCCAGGGATGAAATTCCGCTTAAATAAAGATATCGCATGGAGAAAAATTGTGCCGAGCCGACTGTATCCCTCCGGTTAACCCGACCACAGGGACTGCCTGCTTTATCTCAACAGTGGCGTGATTTGCTTTTTCTGCACTGGGAGGTCCCAGTTGAAGAACTACAGAAGCGCCTGCCAGCGGGACTGACTTTGGATACCTTTGGTGACAAAAGTTACCTCGGCATCGTTCCCTTCAACATGCGCCATGTGCGTCCTTGGCTACTGCCGCCGCTTCCTTGGTTATCCTATTTTTTAGAATTAAATGTGCGGACATATGTGAGAGGACCCGACGGAAGTTCCGGTGTTTACTTTTTTTCATTGGATTGCGAACGCGACTTAGCCGTCCAAATCGCACGTGCTGCCTTTCACTTGCCCTATCAACACGCAACAATGCGCTGTACCCAAGAGGGTGGCACATTTGATTATAAGTGCCGACGAGGTGGGCAGCCATTACAGGCAAGATTTTCGTGGAAACCGCACGGCAATATTCATCACGCCGAAGCGGGATCTCTCGAAGAATTCTTGGTTGAGCGCTATGCTTTCTTTACGTCGGACACCCGCACCGGCCAAATTATTCGTGGAGACGTGCGCCATAAGCCCTACCCGCTGCAAGCAGCTGGCTTAGGTGTTTGGGATACGACACCGATAGACTGGAATGGCCTGAATGTACAAGGCGCCCCTGTTCACGTGATTGCCTCACCTGGAGTAACAGTAAGTTGCTGGCCTACGCGCAACGTCTGACCGCTTAACCCTACCCGCTAAGACTACCCGACAAAGACATGCGTCGCCCACTTGCAGACTACCGTCATATTGTATGGGACTGGAATGGCACCTTGCTCGACGACACATGGCTTTGCTGTGAATCACTTAATTTACTTTTAGCAGAAGATGGCCGGGAGCCTGTCGACCCGGAACATTATCGGCAAATTTTTGAATTCCCGGTTATCAAAGTTTACCAAGCTATTGGCTTCGCGCCAAATGAAGAAGCTTTTCGCGCACTGTCTGTTCGGTTTATGCGTGCATATGAGCTCCGTAAAGCGGAGTGCGCGCTTCACTCAGGAGCCATTGAATTGATCGATGCACTCAAGGCTTCCGGAAAGACGCATTCGATTCTTTCTGCTTACGAACATGACTTGCTTGAAAGCACGCTTTCGGGATTAGGACTGCACGGACGATTCATTAAACTTTGTGGCGGTGAAGATATCCATGCAGGGAGCAAAGAGGATCGCGCCAAAGTACACTTGCACGACCTCGGCGTTAAGCCCGACGACACGCTGTATGTGGGCGACACAACGCATGACTTAGAAGCGGCACGCGCTATGGGCGTTGACTGCTTGCTGGTTGCCCATGGACACCAGCATCGCAGCAAGCTGGAAGGGCATGGTGCGCGCGTCGTGGATAACTTTGAAGGGCTCGTCTAAGGGTAGGCTTTTACGCGTGAATTGCGTCGAATGGCTGCCTTTAGGTAGTCGGTTTATGTTGCCCAACAAGGGGTTAAGCGTTCTGTTTTACCTACCCAAAACCTATGCGGATCTTCACTGAGAATCCCTACCTATTCCTGGCCCTCGCGGTACTGGTTCTTTTCGCCGTCTACCTGATTTTAAACCAACGCAAAAATAAAGGAGCCGACGCTGAGGCAATTGAAGATGTCATTAAGGCAGGCGCCGAAACCCTCGGTAGTTCCGACCAACTCTTCGCGCCATCGGCTGAGTTCGTGGCTAAGGCGCGCGTCAAAGGTATGGACGGCTACCATGCGCTACACCGTCGCTCCCTTGAGGACATGGATGGTTTCTGGTCGGATGAAGCCAAGAATCTTCACTGGTTTAAGCCATGGACGAAAGTCTTGGATGAATCCAAGAAGCCATTCTTCAAGTGGTTCGTCGACGGTAAAACTAATTTAGCTTATAACTGTCTCGACGCTCAAATCACCAAAGGCTTAGGCGATAAGGTAGCAATCGTCTTTGAAGGCGAACCTACACAAGACGGTAAAGCCACAGACGTTCGGCGTATCACCTACCGCGAGCTACACCGTGGCGTATCACGCTTCGCTAATGTCTTAAAAAGTCTTGGACTTCAAAAAGGCGACACCGTCGCAATTTATATGCCCATGGTGCCTGAGTTGGCGATGGCTGTTCTCGCTTGCGCGCGCATCGGCGTCATTCACTCCGTTGTCTTTGGCGGTTTCTCGGCTGAATCGATTCGTGATCGCGTGAATGACGCGTCATCGAAAGCAGTTATCACTATGGACGGAGGTTGGCGGCGCGGAAAGTTCTTACCCCTCAAGCAAACGGTGGATGAAGCCGTCAAAGACTGCCCCAGCATCCGCCACGTACTAGTACTCCAACGCACACCCAACAAACCAGACGCAGCTTGCACGATGCAGCCTGGTCGCGACGTCTGGTATCAAGATCTGGAATCAAAAGTTTCAGATGACTGCCCTGCCTCTGAGCAAGACGCCGAAGATGTGCTATTCCTTCTCTACACCTCGGGTTCGACAGGTAAGCCAAAGGGCATCATCCACACCACGGGCGGTTACATGGTCCATGCCTATGCGACCAACAAATACACTTTCGACCTTCGCCAAGAGGATCTCTTCTGGTGTACAGCTGACGTCGGCTGGGTCACTGGCCACACCTACGTGGTGTACGGTCCACTGCTGAATGGATGCTCTGTATTCATGTATGAAGGCGCACCCGATGCACCTGACTTCGGTCGATTCTGGAAGATTATCGAAGACCATAAGGTAAGCGTCTTCTACACAGCCCCCACCGCAATTCGTGCTTTCATGAAGTGGGGTGACCAATGGGTAACTAAATACAATCTTTCATCCCTCCGACTACTTGGCTCCGTTGGAGAACCGATCAACCCCGAGGCTTGGCTTTGGTATCACAAACTCATCGGTCATGAGCGCTGCCCGATTGTGGATACTTGGTGGCAAACAGAAACTGGCGGACACATGATCACACCAATTCCAGGCTGCACACCCACCAAGCCCGGCTCTGCCACCCTGCCCTTCTTTGGCATCGATGCAGCCGTACTGGACGAGCACGGAAATGAGACCGACCACGGGATTCTCGCAATCCGTCGTCCTTGGCCTGGCATTATGCGCGGCATTTATGGCGACGAAAAACGCTATATCGAAGCCTACTGGAGTCGCTGGAATGGTAAGTATTATTTCCCTGGCGACGGAGCTATCCGTGATAAAGACGGTTACCTCTGGATCACTGGGCGCGTGGATGACGTTGTCAATGTCTCCGGGCATCGCATCGGCACAGCCGAGCTCGAAGCCGTATTCATTGAACATAAAGCTGTAGCCGAGTCCGCAGTGATCGGCGTTAAGCATGACCTTAAAGGTCAAGGCTTGATGGCTTTCGTCATCTTGAAGTCAGCCGCAGCGGGCACCGACGAAGCTGCTCTCGCCAAAACGCTTAACGGCATGGTCGATGAAAAAATCGGTAAATTCGCACGCCCTGAACGCATTGTCTTTGTCGCAGACCTTCCCAAGACACGATCTGGGAAAATTATGCGCCGCCTCTTGCGTGATATTTCAGAAGGCCGGGAGCTTGGCAATGTGAGTACTTTGGCCGACCCGCTGGTCGTCGAAGGCATTAAAAAGAAGTTTAACGGGGCGTAACCTAAGCCTTGGCCCCTTCTAAGCCCAGCAGCACGTTGGGCTTAGAAGGGTCTGCCCTTGCTGACTTCTGGCAAATAGCCAAATTACATCGCCTATGAGTATACGCTCTCTCCTCGCGGCGCTTACACTTTTTGTAAGCACCTTATCTCCAGTCTTCGGCGGCCCACTCGGTGTAGGCGATCCCGCCCCTGCGGCGCGCCCTAAAGTCATGATCCAGGGCGAAGCCATTACTAAGCTCGACGATTCGAAGACCTACCTCTTCGAGTTCTGGGCAACTTGGTGCGGACCTTGCGTCGGCCAAATTCCGCACCTCGATAGTCTTCACCGGAAATTCGGGTCTAAAGGCTTAGTAGTTATATCCACTTCTGTCTGGGAGGAAGACCAAGCAAAGGTTGCGAATTTCGTAAAAAGCAAAGGCGACAAGATGAGTTACCGTGTGGGCTTTGATGCAGATAAATCCGTAACCAAAGCTTGGCTGGAGGCCGCAGGCGTCAACGGCATCCCTCATGGATTCCTTGTCAGCAAAGGAAAAATTATCTGGGCAGGCCACCCTGCAGAACTCAACGACGAGATGATCGGTTCGGTTCTCGATGGCTCCTACAACCCAGAGAAAGCAGCCTCACTTGCTAAGGCCGCTGAAGCTGAAAAAGAAAAACTTATGGAGAAGTTTGGCGCACTCGGCGTCGCCATGCAGGCAAAGGAATGGGACAAGGCTGAGAAACTACTTAACGAGGTCTTGCCCTTGGTGCCTGAATCCGAACGTGGTGAATTGACAGATGCAGTGCGCGATCAAATCGCTCTCGGCAAAGGCGACCCCTCCGGTATCTACAAACGCATCGCGAAATTTGCGGAAGAAAGTAAGGATGACGCAGAGCAACAAAATGCAATTGCTTGGGACCTTGCGACCAACCCGATGTTTGAAGGAAAACGAAACCTCGAGCTAGCAGCGAAGTGTGCGAGTATCTCGGTTAAACTCGCTGAGGGCACTGACAAGGCTGCTTCACTCGACACGCTCGCTCGCATTCGCTTCCTCCAAGGCAAAAAAGATGAAGCCGTAAAGTTGCAGCAGGAAGCCATCAATGCAGCCGATGAAACCCTTAAGCCCGAACTGCAGAAGACGTTGGATTCGATGAAAAAGGGCGTGCTTCCTAAGGTCGAAGAACCAGAGATGACCGATCCCGAAGAGAAATAAAAAGTCGGCAATCTACGGATAAGCCCACCCTCCGGTGGGCTTATTTTTTAGACGAGTTTCCCCCGACGGACAAATTCGCCTAACCAACGAAGGTGCGGGCCAGAAATAGCCATAAACGGCAACTCGGCGAGCGACACCCATATCAACCCGTCGCTCAAAACGACTTTTAGCTGGGACGCTGGAACGTGAATATGTTCCTCGTAAGTCGTCTGTACAACCGTGCGACGGCGAACTGCGTACGCAGGCAAAGACGGTTTGAATTTTAAAGACTCAGCGAGCGGCAACTCGGCAATACCGGCCAACCTTCGTGCGTACTTTGGGTGCCGTCGCAGCAAGACCTTGCCATCACGTAAAGCTAGCACTCGATGTACTATCTCGCGGCGACCTTTCGCACGCAGTATCTTCGGGATGCCAATAGCTTGAGTCCCCTTTGATGCACAGAAAGTTTTGAGAGGACAAGCCGTACAGGCAGGCGCAGCCTTTCGACAAACTTGGGAGCCTAGCTCCATGATTGCCTGATTATAATTACCGGGCTCGCGTGGATCAACGAGCACATTAGCCAATGGCGTAACCCGTTTGACGGCATGTGCTCCCGAAACAAAAGATGTCTTCAGGCCAGCTAACCGCGAAAGAACACGGACGACATTTCCGTCCACCACCGCTACAGGGTCCTTAAAACTTATACTCGCAATCGCGGCAGCCGTATAAGGACCAACGCCCGTAAACTGAAGCCATGCTTGGGCCGTTGAAGGCAGCACCTTTAGTAATGACACTTCTTTTGCGAGTGCATGTAGAAGACGCGCGCGTCGATAATAGCCTAGACCCGCCCAGGCCGCGAGAACCTCATCAGCATCTGCTTGAGCCAAAGCGGAGAAATTAGGCCAGCGCTGAACCCAGCGATTAAAATACGGCAAGACCGTTGCGACCTGTGTCTGCTGAAGCATCAACTCGGAAACAACTGTGCGGTAAGGGGATGCCGCAGTGCGCCAAGGGAGGTCGCGCTGGTGCTTCTGATACCACGATAATAATGCCTTACGGAGCTTAGGGGCTCTCGTGGTCAGCAATTGTTCTGCAGAAGTCATTCGATGAGGCTGGATTTAGCGGCTCAGAAGCATAGACCTTGTAGACGATGGCACCGAAGGCAAAGAACGATTCAGGGGAACCGAAAAAACCGGCTCTCTACACGGTTAAACTAGCCCCCGTTCAAGCGGAGAAGCTCCGGACCATCTTAATCGCAAAGAAGTGGGTGTCTTTCCCCGTTGAACATAGCGCGTTTGCCTACAAAGGACCTGGCGTGAATGTTGTCCATTACACGTCTGGTAAATGCGTCGTCTCAGGCAAAGGCACCGAGGATTTTGTGAAATTCACGCTTGAAGGCGAAGTAACCGGCGAAGCCAAAATGGGGTATGATGCCGAACTTAACCCAGAATGGTTTGAAGAACACCTCGGCCTCGATGAATCCGGCAAAGGCGATGTCTTTGGGCCAGTGATTTCAGCATGTGTCATTGGTGACGCACAAATGGTCAAGATGTGGCGCGAAGCAGGTGTCCAAGATTCCAAAAAACTAAATGATGTAAAGATTGCCGCTCTCGATCGTGCGATCCGTGAGACACCTGGCGTGGTGGTAAAAACTACCTATATGCGCATGGCTAAATACAATGAGCTGCATAGCCGATTCGGGAAAAACCTGAATCGATTACTCGGCTGGATGCATGCAACATCAGCCACCGAGGCACTCCAGCAATACGAACTCGCCCACGGAAAAAAACCCGCCTGGGGATTGCTCGACCAATTTACCGAAGAGCCGTTAGTCCAAAACGAACTCGCTCGCAAAGGTATCGTCTTTGATTTGCGGATGCGCACCAAAGCAGAATCAGATCCCGTGGTAGCCGCAGCCTCGATTGTCGCACGCGCAGCTTTTGTCAGGGAAATTGAACGGCTTGCGGCTGACGGAGGCGTTCCACTGCCCAAGGGTGCGGGCATGAAGCAGCATAAAGAGGCAATGGAAGAGCTCGTGGGGCGCCATGGCCCTGCGGGATTAATTAATTTTGCGAAGTTACACTTCCGAGAAACATACGAACCTCGTGGGCTAGAAGTGCCAGAGAAGAAGGCCTTCAAGCCGAAGAAGAAGGGCTGATGGCATCGCTCGCCCAGTTCGATCGACGTCGCGGCGCCGACCGACCGGGCATTGCGGGCATCGATGAGGCAGGCCGAGGGGCTCTTGCTGGACCTGTCGTCGCTGCTTCCGTATGGCTCGATGGCGGTTTTTACGGAGATGCTAGCTGCCTTCGTCGTGTTCGTGGCGCCAATGACTCTAAAGTCTTAAGCGCAAGCGAGCGCGATGACTTACGCGCGAGCATTGAAGCTCTGCAGGCTGAAGGAAAACTACGGGTTGCTTGGGCGGCGTGCAATGTCATGGAAATCGCTACACTCAATATCCTTGGTGCCACCCGAGCGGCCATGGCGCGTTGCTTGGCTGAATTTGATACCGCCGCGCGACCAAGCCAACCCTTTGCAATGGCAGGAACTGATAGTGAACTTTTTGGATTTGATTCACGAACATCGGTGCTCGTGCTTGTCGACGGCCTACCGCTTCGTCCATTTGTTTGGGCACATGAAGCCATCAAACAAGGCGACGGTAAGTCGCTGGCCATCGCCCTGGCTTCGATAGTCGCAAAGGTTGAGCGAGACCGCCTCATGGTGGCGCTGGATGCGAAATATCCAGCTTATGGATTTGCAGTCCATAAAGGGTACGCGGTTCCGCAACACGTCGAAGCGATTAAAACACACGGGCCTTGCCCTGAACACCGTGAGTTATTTCTACGAAAAATACTTGCCGGCGAATCTGTACCATCCGACGAGCAGGCTGAGTTCGAGTTCTGAGTACTGTTAAAACTTTCCCGCTTCCTGCTTGCTCCTTTTCACTCTGCTTCAGTGCGATAACACTTAAGCAGCCGCATCAACCAATAACCACGCCCAGGTTGCTCGAACGCTGCCATCCGGATTTCCATACAGTCTTGTGTAATCGCGAAGGAGTGAACGGAGCGTACCCGCATTAAAATGCGGCTCACCGGTGACACCCGAGTAATGCAAGGTGCGAAGAAAATCGACGGCCGAAGGATAGATCTCTGGATGCTCAAGTACGGCGCTGCCGCGAATTTTAAAGCCCGCCCGACGGATCATGGCGATCCACATTGCCTCATCACGCCAGTGAATAGGTCCCTCTCCCGCCAAAGCACGTAATTCACAAAAGCCAGGCTCACACGGCACTCCTAACAACAAGCGACCGCCTTGGTGGATGGATGCGTGCCATCGACGCAATACGTTGCCTGGATCGGGCGCCCACTGAAGCAGTCCATTGGACGCTAAATGGTGACATGGAAAAATTTCGCTGAAGCCGTCATGCACCGTCCAAGTAGCCGACGGGGCAGACAACTTACCAATCTCAACCATGGCAGTGGATCCGTCAGAGGCGTCGACCACTGCACCTTGTGCTAATAATGCACGCGTCAAGAAACCTGTACCCGCACCCAACTCTGTGACGCGCTCGCCCAATTCAAAAGGTGCAAAAGCCGCCAAGGCTTCAGCAAAGCGTCGCTGTGGAGTTGCGTGCGCCTCGTAGGTGGACGCCTTGGCATTAAAGTGCATGACCATCCTCCTTTACTAAAAAGTCAGAAAGCATGTGACTGGCACCTTCGACACGTACACACCCTTTAATCGCATCCACTACACCTTCTGCATGCAACAAAGGGTCACTGTCGCCTACATAAGCCTCCCAGCCATCAGGCAGGCCGCGCCGTGCATAGGCAATAAAGCCTGCACTCGCAGGTTCTGCTAAGCGCGTTAAGCCCTCTTCGAGCAATTCCTGAGCGTAAGGCAATTCACCCTCGGCTGCAGATGGCCCAAGACCTGCCCGCACCCTAAAATCAGCCAACGCAGCGAGAGGATTTTGGCGAATTTGACGTATGAGCCATTGAACTTGGGTCCGTGAAATTTTACCGCAGCCACCATCTTCGCTGCAAAACGATGTAAAAGGTGCGACGAGTAAAACTTTGGCTGGAAAACGCACACCGCGTGAAGCTGCTTCCAAAACTCTG
Organism: Opitutia bacterium; assembly: GCA_947460445.1. GTDB lineage: Bacteria > Verrucomicrobiota > Verrucomicrobiia > Opitutales > UBA953 > UBA8828. The sequence continues at coordinate 11,326 of CANHHS010000047.1, forward strand.
TGTGCGCCGAATGACCACGCAACGACTGCGTGGCAATCCGCAGCAGCTTCGGCAGCACCTGGAATGGGTGCGAGTAGGACATGCTGTGCATGAGGCGCATGGGCCTCAGCCAGCGGACG
>CANHHS010000048.1 GCA_947460445.1 Opitutia bacterium
ATAGTCTTAAAGTTAAGAGCATGGTTGTCGGTAGAACCGAAGTAAGTCAGCTAACATCCGGAAACCATATCACCCTGATCCGCGACGGGGTGAAAATGGAATACCCCGCTCGCTAAAAAAATGTTATATCGTCGGGCGGGGGGGATTCGAACCCCCGGCCTCCTGCTCCCAAAGCAGGCGCGATACCGGACTACGCTACCGCCCGAAGATATAAACATTACTGCATTTAGTGTTGCCCCTCCTGTCAACCGCCTATTCTCAACCCCTCTCCCACACAAAGACCTACCACTATGGAATCCGACACGATTGAATCCGGCAGCGAATCTAAGTTCCCCTTAATTGCTGGCATTGTCGGCGTCGCCCTTGGCGTCGTCGCTCTTGTCCTCGCAGTTAAAGCGAAGAACACTGCCGAAGCCGCTAACCTCGCTGCACAAGCCGCCGCCGCAAGCGCCGGTGAAGCAACCAACGCTGTCGCCACCAAGGCTGACAACGCTGCCTTCCAAGCTCTTGGTGCCGACGTTGCTGCCTTCAAGGAGCAAACTGGCAAAGCTTTCTCCGAAGCAACTGCTGCCTACGAAGGTCTCCGCAAGGCTGTTGAAACTCGCGGTGGCTCCTCCCGTGGCACAAGCGCCGCTGGTGCTGTCGCTGGCCCTGGTGAGTACATCGTCCAAAAGGGCGACAGTCTCTACGCCATCGCCAAGAAGTCCGGTCTCTCGCTCAAAGCACTTCAGGATCTCAATCCTGGCGTCTCTGCTAGCTTGAAGATTGGCCAGAAGTTGAAGGTTAAGTAAAACCTCGCTCGTGGCTGCGCCTGAACGCTGGATTGTCCGGCACGAGGCGCCCCACGCTGATTGTCGCGTCTTCAAAGTCGCGCGTCAGCGTTGCACTCACCCTCTCGATCAACGGGAGGGTGATTTTTTTGTCATCCATTCTTCAGACTGGGTGCTCGCCCTCCCCGTCACGCCCGAAGGCAATCTCGTCATGGTGAAGCAGTGGCGCTTTGGTGCTCACGCACTGTCCGTCGAAATTCCCGGAGGCGTTATGGATGCTGGAGAAAATCCGCTAGATACCGCTGTTCGGGAAACTCGCGAAGAAACTGGCTATGCTGGCGGCGTAGTGAGTTCGCTCGGGTCCGCCTCCCCGAATCCAGCCATCCAGTCTAATCACTGCCACTTCGTTCTGCTTGAAGGGGTTTCCAATGGTGCTCCCCGTAAACTAGACGAGCATGAGGAGATCGAGGTTTTATGTGTGAGTCCCAATGAAGCCCTCCGCCTTGTTCGCACCGGCGAGACCACGCATGCCCTCGCTGAGCTCGCCCTCTTGCGCCTCAAAGAAGCGCGCCCTAGCCTCTTCACACGCTGAGCATGTCACTCCTCTGTATAGACGTCGGCAATACATCAACCCACTGGGGCGAGGTGAAGGGCCATACAGTCATCACATCGGGCGACATCTCAACTGACTCATTGCTGGATAGTGCACACAGTCCTTTTCAAAAAATTCTCGAAGGCGGCAAGTTCACCGGCATCGCACTCGCCTCAGTAGTACCCAATGCGACGGCCAAGTTACTGCCACTCATTACAACGACGGGCCTGCCCTTTCATCACCTACGGCACGACACCATCAAAGGTCTAAGCTTCGATTACCCAAAGCCAGCCGAAGTCGGACAAGATCGTCTCGCCAACTGCATCGCCGCACAACACCTCGTCGGCGCACCAGCGGTCATTATAGACATGGGGACAGCGACCACTTTTGACATCCTTTCTGCGCGTGGCTATGCGGGTGGTATTATCGCACCAGGCTTAAGTGTGATGACGCGCTATCTGCATGCACAAACCGCCTTACTCCCAGCCTTAGACGCTACCGATTTGTTGGGTGGTCCTATTATCGGAAAATCAACGGTTGATGCGATGCGCGCAGGGTGTGCCATTGGCTTCTCGGGAATGATCGCAGCCTTACTGGAGGCGGTAACATCTGAATTAAAAAACCAAAACTCTGGCCAGCCAGCCGTTTTAGCAACAGGCGGTGCTGCGCCCTTCTTACCTGCAGCCTGGGCCGGGAAAATTCGCCATGAGCCGAATTTAACCCTCATTGGTTTGGCGGTATCTTTCGAACGTACACACGCATGAGTGCCGATGATCGCAAAATGCGCCTGCAGCGATTAATCAAAGTCGCGGCAATCGGGGTCGCCCTACTCGGCGGAACAGGCGCACTTTTACTCATGGGCGGAGCTCAAGCAAAAGCTTGGCCGCTGATTGCAGGCGACGTAGCTCTGACGCTCATTATTCTCGTCATCGCTTGGCGCAGTCTGCGCTAAGGAATTAGAAGCGCGTCATCTTGCTTAACTCACGTCGACGACGACGTATTTCTGCGCATCCCGCAGAAGCCAAGCGGTCACATGAGAAGGCCTCGACCGTTAAGGAGGCCACCGCAGTGGCATACCCCATGCCTTCACGCAAAGCTGCAAAACTTGTATCTCCGCGTGCAGCAAGATACCCAAGCAGTGAACCTGCAAAGGTGTCGCCGGCGCCCGTTGGATCTCTCAATTCTGTGACGGGATAGGCGGGTAAAGCAAAGAGGCCATCTTCATGAAAAAGCACTGCTCCGTGTTCGCCTTTTTTCACAATGACTGTTCGGCAGCCCGAAGCGCGCAATGCACGGCCTGCAGCCACCGCATTACTTTCACCCGTCAACTTGGTGGCCTCGGTGTCGTTCACAACCGTGAGACTAGCCCGGTGTAACACTTGCATGAGGGCGTCGCGCTGCGTCTCAATCCAGATGTCGATGGTATCCGCGACGACAAATGGATTTTCTGTTAACTGATCAAGCACGTGGAGCTGTAAGTCTGGCCGTATATTCCCAAGTAAAGCAAAGCGGGCAGATTGATGGCTCGCGGGCAATCGCGGATGAAAGCGCTCGAAAACATTGAGTTCAAGTTCCAGCGTTTCTCGACGGTTGTAATTTTCGTGGTAACGACCTCTCCAAAAAAATGTTCGGCCGGTCTCATCGGTTTGCAGCGCTGATAGATCTATTTCTCGACGTTCAAACTTCTTGCGATCACGTGCCGCAAAATCATGTCCCACGACGCCCACCATTTGCACGGGCGCGAAATAGCTAGCCGCTAAGGACGCATAGGAGGCACTGCCGCCCAAAATCCGCTCACCCTTGGCATGTGGGGTCTCAATCGAGTCATACGCTACCGACCCGACAACCAATACGGGCGAGGGCGCAGGGCTGCGGGGCAGGCGAATACGAGCGGGCATAGACGCACCTTAGGGCGTTACTCGGCTTGGGTGCAAGCGTCGCTCAGGGTTGCCCTCGGCGAAGTTGCCCGCCAAGGTTCCCCTATGCCTCGTGACATTGGCCAAATCGATCAACTTGTCCGCCGTTTAAGGTGGGACGAGCTTGATCTTGTTTGGCTGCGCCAACTTATCGACCGTGCGCGCGAGGAAGACTTAAATGGCGGAGGATTGGCACAGGCCCCGAAGCGCAAAGGTGATGCAACTGCGGCTTTTATAAGTCCAAAAAAAATCGGCCGTGCTAAACTGATTGCCCGGACGCCGACCGTCGTTGCGGGCTTAGGGCTTATCGCGCCAATCTTTGCCGCATACGGCGACCACTGTCGCGCACGGCTCCACGCTCGAGACAAAGACCTCATCCAGGCTGGTCAGATTATTGCTGAAATTGAAGGACCAGCGGCAGAGCTTTTAACCGCCGAACGGGTACTTCTAAATTTCTTACAACAGCTGAGCGGCGTAGCAACGTGGACTCAGAAGCATGTGAACGCACTTGGCGAGAGTTCGGTACGGCTACTCGACACACGTAAAACTACGCCCGGATTTCGCGTTTTAGAAAAATATGCTGTCGGGGTGGGTGGCGGCTGGAATCACCGCATAGGCCTTTTTGACCGCGTCATGCTGAAGGATAATCACTTGGCGGCGGAAGAATCAGGTTCAGGAAAGTCGCTGGGGGACTTGGTTCGCAAGGCACGTACGGGTCGTCCTGACCTTCTCGTTGAAGTCGAAGTTGATACTGCCGCGCAAATTCAACCGGTACTCGAAGCGGGTGCAGATATTGTACTCCTCGATAACTTCAGCTTGGCAGATCTTAAAGTGCACGTTCCTGAAGTGAAAAAGCTGGCCTGGTGCGAAGTGAGCGGCGGCGTTTCAATCCAACATTTACCTGAAATCGGTGGCATCGCCCCTGATTTCGTCTCGTGCGGAATACTCACCCATGGAGCAGGCTGGGCCGACATCGGTCTAGACTGGGACTGATATGTCGGCACTGGATAGCAGCATTCTGCGTGCTTTTTTAGATGCTAAGGGAAAAGCGATTAGCGGGGACCGTTTAGCAAAAGAGTTTGGTATCTCGCGTGTCGCAATCTGGGCCAGACTCGCACGCTTGCGAAAAGAAGGGTTTCGTTTCACGGCATCGCCACGCAAAGGCTATGCACTGACCGCAACGCCTAAAGCGCTTCACCCCGATTTGCTCGACGCCCAATTACGGTTACAGCGTGTTCGTTTGCCTTGCACGGTGGTGAGTCAAATCGATAGCACGAACTCCGAGGCCGAACGACTGCTCGCCAAGGGACAGGAGGCTCCTTTCGCCATTGTCGCCTTACGGCAGACAGCCGGCCGCGGTCGACTTGGTCGACACTGGCACAGCGAGCAATCAGGCAACCTCTACCTCTCCATAGCCTTTCGGCCTTTTATTGAGACAAACCGCTTAAGCCCCTTCACGCTCTGGATGGGACTGGCTCTGTGTGAGCACATCGATCAAAAACTTGGAGTGAAGCTTGGGCTGAAATGGCCTAATGACTTGCTCAATGCCAAAGGCGCTAAAGTTGCCGGCATGCTTACGGAGGCCCGTGTCGACGCCGACCGAGTTCGTGATTTAGTCTTTGGTATCGGATTAAATATTGAGTCATCGCCTGCCGAACTTCAGGACACGGCGTGCTCGCTACGATCTCTCAGTCGCAAGCCTATCGACTCGAATGAAGTTGCTGCGGGTGTGCTTGGCGCACTGGAAGCGGCCTGGGAGGCCTTTGAAGATGACTCATTCCGTAAGAAATTTCTTAAATTGTATACGCGCTACGACTGCTTATCGGGACAAAAAGTAAAAGTAACTCTGCGCGGCAAGCCACTGCATGGAGTCGCTGAAGGTATCGATGAAACAGGCGCACTTCTTCTACGCCTCTCGACGGGTCGACGCACGGCAATCGCTTCTGGCGAAGTAACTTTGCGAACGAGTAAAGCTACGCGTTAGCCAAAGAACTTCCACTTGCCCTTGCGCGAAGGCGCCGCGGCATCGCCGCCCGCCTTAACGTACGCTTCTAAGGCTTCACGCTGTTCAGATGTTAACTTTGTTGGCACATGAACATCGACGCGGACATGTAAGTCTCCACGACTCTGTGAGCGTAAATTAGGCATGCCTTCACCTTTAAGACGGAAAACAGTACCGGCCGCCGTGCCTGCAGGAATTTTCAAAGTCGCTTTACCCTTTAAGGTAGGAACCTCGATTTGGCCACCCAACGCCAGCGTTGGGAAGGCGACAGGCGCAGAACAAGCGAGGTCATCGCCATCGCGTTCGAATCGTTCGTGGTCACGGACTCGAATAATTAAATAAAGATCTCCAGCACTCGCTCCGCGCACGCCTGCGGATCCATTGCCACTCGAGCGAAGGCGCGTTCCATTGTCTACACCCGGAGGAATGCGCACGGGAACGGAATGCTCTTCGACGACGCGGCCTTCGCCTGAACAAGACTTACAGGGCTTCTCAATGCGCACGCCTGCGCCACCACAATGTGGGCATGTTTGGCTGACTTGGAAAAATGCTTGGGCGCGAACGACCTTACCGCGTCCGCCGCAGGTGCCACACTTTGTTGTTTTCGAGCCTTTCTCGGCTCCACTACCTGAACATGTTTTACAAGGCGCATGACGACGGTAACGGACCGTTCGCTCAACGCCTGTAGCTGCTTCCTCAAGTGTAACCTCGAGTTCCATACTAAGATCTTCGCCCGTAGTTTCTTCGGGACTATCACCACCAAAGCCGCCACCGAAGCCGCCACCGCCCTGGAACATCTGCCTGAAGATGTCCATGGGATCGGCACCTCCTTGGAATCCTCCGCCACCACGTGGGCCCGTTTGTTGCTCAAAAGCTGCGGCCCCATGCTGATCGTAAAGCCTTCGCTTATCAGGATCTGAAAGCACTTCGTAGGCTTGCGAAACCTTCTTAAACATCTCTTCCGCTTTTTTATCACCTGGGTTGCGATCGGGATGATACTTCATCGCCATCTTCCGATACGCTTTTTTGAGCTCTTCGGCAGAAGCGCCCCGGGCGGCACCTACTAAATCATAATAGTCATCGGCCATGGCTTAAGTAGCGGGTCCTTTAGAAACAACGACGCCTGCGGGGCGGAGCAAGCGATCATTCAGCATCCAGCCTGAGCGCAGCACGCGTACCACATTGCCTTCAATGACGCTATCAGAAGCCTCCTGCGAGAGGGCTTCGTGGCGGCTTGGGTCGAAGGTTTGCCCCGTCGCCTCAACTTCAACTAAGCCATGGCTGCTAAGGGCGCTGCGTAATTGTTGCACAGCCATCGCAAATCCTGTCGCAACTGCCGCAGCTGATGCCTGCGTTGAGGCCGATTCCAAACCAATACGCAAAGAGTCAAGGGCAGGCAGAATATCCTCGATGACAGGCGATGCCGCAAATTTGCGAAGGTCGACTAGGTCGCGCTGATGGCGGCGAGCTTGGTTCTGCTGGTCGGCTTGCGCGCGCAGAACAGCGTCGCGCAGACGGGCAACTTCGGCCTCGAGCTCTGCGAGGCGAGGGTCAGCGGCAGGTGTTGCCTCGGGAATAGGTTCTTGGGGTGCGTCCATGGATTATTTGATGCGTTCGACTTGGCGACGGGCTTGTTCTAAAAGTGTTTCAGGATTTGCGGCCGCCGCACGCGTGAGAGCAATACCTGCCAAGGGTCGCAATACGCTATCGCTTAAATTTTCAGCCGTAACGTCTTTCGCCTCGAAGGTTATTTCATGGTCATCTTTTAACATCACTGAGCCTGCACGATTCCCATTATCTTGAAGTAAAGTCACCCCGCCGACGCGTATCAACAGGCGTCGGATGACAAAGCCCTGACTAGGAGCCTCTTTGCTACCCGAGCTTTTTGCGGTATTCTTATTTTTCTTTGCAGACTTACTGAATGCTTTCGCGAGAGCCGATGCATTGTTGTCGCTAAAAATATCACCTTTGCTGACCAAGTTAATACGGTCGAGATCAAGGGTAACTTCATCGATAACGCGTCTTCCGTCTCCCAAAAAAGTTACTGCATCGACAGCAACCACCAGCCGACGAACGTGCACAAATTCACGGTCAAAAAATTCTGGAGGGTTTAAGATGGAAGCATCGGCCAAATCGATACGGCCAATAAATAAATTGCTGTCGTTTTTTTCGCACACAAACCCTGACTTGGCTTGATCAAAAAGTGCCGTGTGAATGACAGACGGAATAGATCTTCCCGCAATCCACACGCCCAAGGCGGCAAGTGCCAACAAGCTGACCGTGCCGATGACCATCCACTTCAGGAGTCGGACAAGGCTGAGGCCTGGGCTTGAATTGGGCAGGGACATGGCGGCCATAAACCTAAGCAGTAGCCAGGCCAATCTACGGGGTCAACGCCAAGCCCGAAAAAGGCCTCAAACTAAGGCTGAGGGCACAAAAAAGGCCCGTCGCCTGAGCGCACGAGCCCTTCTGTCACATAGATTGTGACGCGCTTACTGGGGTAAGTCCGAAGGTGTCCCGCACAAGACTTCTTCGTTTAGCTCGAAGACTGGGGTCTTTGTGGGGTCTTGGCCGGCGATGATATCTGCAATCGATGAATTGTCGTCGCTACGAATAACTCGGACCAACAGTGCTTTGTCGGCTTTGGTTAATTGAAGGAAAGTGCCTGCATCAGGCTTCTCTTTACGAACAAAAGCAATCAGGCCCTGATCGAGGCGTACCGCAAGAATACGGGCTTTGGTTTCGTCGTTCGGGGCGCCGGTAGCAGGCTTTGCAACAGCAACACCCGTATCGACTGGCACTTCTGCAGACTTGGCTTGCCAGCTATACTTACGCCCCAAAGTAGGCGTCACAGGGGCAGGCGTTCCTTCGGCAACTTCCGCAGGTGCGGGTGCTGGAGCTGGGGTTTCTACATTAGCCACGGCTGCGACCTCAGGTTTGACGTCTTCAGGCGTAGGCACGGGAGCCTTTGCAGAGCCACCAGCCCATGGACTGCGACTTGAGCAAGCGGCTAAAAAGAGGGCTGCAGCTAGGAGTGCGATGCGTTGCATGGCGTTAAGTTAAGCATCAACATTCCTCGGCTAAGGCAGGTTGGTCAATCCTTTGTAAACAAAGGTTCAATCTTGCCCCCCAACGGCGCACCCCTTCCCTCTTTTTATGAGCACAACACCTGCCAAACTGATGATCGGGCTGCCCAAGGGCAGCCTAGAGGACTCAACACTCCAACTTTTTGCCCGGGCAGGGTTCCCAGTCATCAAGAGCTCTAGGTCTTATCGCCCCTCGTTTGATGACCCCGCCCTCGATGGTCGCTTCATTCGAGCCCAAGAAGTCGCCCGTTACGTCGAGCATGGTTTCTTTGATTGCGGGCTGACCGGACAAGACTGGGTCGCAGAAAATGCCGCCGACGTTCAAGAGGTCTGCGAATTAGTGTATAGCCGAGCCACCTCACAAAAGTCGCGCTGGGTCCTTTGTGTTCCAGAAGCTTCGCCTATTCAAACCGTCAAAGACCTCCAAGGAAAACGGATCGCTACTGAACTTGTTGAGAGCACGCGCCGCTGGCTAAAATCCAAGGGCGTTACAGCCGAGGTAGAGTTCTCGTGGGGTGCAACTGAAGTTAAAGTACCCGAACTGGCAGATGCGATTGTCGACATCACTGAAACGGGGTCATCAATCAAAGCGAATAAGTTGCGCGTGGTAGAAACCTTAATGGAGACCACCACCGTGCTCATTGCGAATAAAGCCTCGTGGGCAGATAAAGCGAAGCGCGCAAAGATTGAACAAATTGCGCTCATGCTGCGCGGCGCTCTCGACGCACAACACATGGTTGGGCTGAAATTTAATTTACCACGCACCGCTCTCGCTGCGGTAACAGCCGCCCTGCCTGCGCTACGCAACCCAACGATCTCGCAACTAAGCAATGAAGCCTGGGTTGCAGTCGAAACCATTATTGATGCACGTCAATCCCGAGAGATTATTCCAGATCTCAAGGCACGCGGCGCAGAGGGCATTGTCGAATACCCTATCAATAAACTCGTTCGCTAAACACCATGTCTGCGACTCGTATTGGCCTTATCCAGCTCACCGCAGAGGAAACGCCTGCGGCGAACCTAAAAAAGGCCATCCCACGTATTGAAGAGGCGGCCGCTAAAGGAGCTAAGATTGTTGGCCTGCAAGAAATGTTCACCACGAAATATTTCTGCACAACCCAAGACCCACGCTTCTTTGATCTCGCGGAACCTATCGAAACAGGACCGACGGTGACCGAACTTGCGCGCGTGGCGAATCGGCTCGGCGTTGTGATTATTGCTCCACTTTTTGAAGCCCGCGGCAGCGAAGTCTATCACAATACGGCAGCGGTAATCGACGCAGATGGCACGGTCTTAGGGAAATATCGAAAGATGCACATCCCTCAAGATCCTGGCTTTGAAGAAAAATTTTATTTTACCCCGGGTGACTTAGGGTTTCGCGCTTGGAAAACAGCGCACGGAAATCTCGGCGTCTTAATCTGCTGGGACCAGTGGTACCCTGAAGCAGCACGCCTAACAGCGCTCGCGGGTGCTGATATTCTTTTTTATCCAACTGCTATTGGTTGGCTTCCAGAGGAACGCGCCACACTCGGCGTGGCTCAGCATACTGCATGGGAAACGGTTCAGCGCGGGCATGGCGTGGCTAATGGCTGCTACATCGCAGCCACGAATCGAGTTGGAATCGAGGGGCGTACACAATTTTGGGGACAAAGCTTTGTCAGTGATCCTTACGGCATGATTATTGCCAAGGCCTCAGCAGATAAAGAAGAAGTGCTGCTCGCGGACTGCGACCTTGCTCGACAAAAAGAGTTTCGTCGCATTTGGCCCTTCTTCCGCGACCGCCGTATTGATGCTTACGGCGACCTCACTCGCCGTCTCCGCGACTAACGATGGCGACACCGCGTGAGCTGGGTTTCCGCATGCCTGCGGAATGGGAGCCGCAAGCAGCGACATGGCTCTCTTGGCCCTCCAATCGAAAGCTTTGGCCAGGTCACTATGACCTTATCCCCGCTAAATTTGCAGAGTTCGCAGCAGCCATCTCGCGATTCCAGCCTGTACATATAAATGTTAGCAAAACCTTACGCCCAGAAGCCGAAGCTGAGCTGCAAAAAGCGAAAGCTGATTTATCAGTTATTACACTCGTCGAAATCGCGACAGACGATGTGTGGTGCCGCGATCATGGGCCTATTTTTGTAAAACATCGCCAAACAGGTGAGCTCGCGGTGACTGACTGGGAGTTTCATGGCTGGGGCGGAAAATTCGAAGCGTCACTCGACAATCAAGTGCCTGCAAAAGTTGCCCAGCACCTTGGCCTACGTCACTTTAGTTTTCCTTTCGAACTTGAGGGCGGTGGGATTGAAGTGTCTGGCGACGGACTCTTACTGACTACCGAAGCTGTTCAAAATAATCCCAACCGTGCAGAGGGGCGTGATGATGCTGCCTTTCTCAAGGCGATCCAAGATGGCCTAGCTATCGACGAACTCCTTTGGATTGGTGAAGGCTTGGCGAATGATGATACGGATGGTCATATCGACAACCTGGCTCGCTTCGTAGCACCACGCTCGCTGCTCGCAGTCAGCGAGTCTGATAAATCCTCGCCCAACTACACTCCGTTGCAGGAAAATCTTCGGCGTTTACGCTCAATCAAGCTTAAGCAAGGGGGCTCCCTTGAAATTATTGAGCTGCCCCTGCCAAAGCCCATTCGCTTAGCGGAGCGCGACTTACCGCCTAGCCACGCGAACTTCCTCATCGTCAATGATGGCGTGCTTGTGCCGACTTATGGTCAACCTTCAGATGATACCGCAATGGGAATTATTCGTGAGGTTTTCCCAGGACGGAAAGTTATCGGGATTGATTGCCGGGTGCTCTTAATCGAAGGCGGCGCTCTCCATTGCCTAAGTCAACAACAGCCAGC
>CANHHS010000049.1 GCA_947460445.1 Opitutia bacterium
ACTTCACTGAGCGTGGATGCCCCATCAAGGAATTCACGTTCCGCGCGGGTGCGGAATTCAGGAGACTTATTACGCTCCTCGAGACTACGCCAGTAACTAGGACCGGTTACATCGCCAACCTTAGGCTCAGGGTGAATAAAGACGCGCTTGCTCATCGGTTAAAAAATAGGTGGGGGTTAGCGGTGACAGCCCGAGCAACTTTGGGGCGGGGCGATTTTCCAGTCGTGGACAAACTTCGTGCCTTGCTCGACTTGAGCGGCAGGCGTTGTCGCAGACCATGCAAGATCGGTAACCTTCTCAACTGGACGAACTGCAAGCTCAGGATTGCGATGGCAATCCAGACAGAAGGACATGCTCAGTGGCTTTTGCTGCCCCACGACTTCCATCTGGTCAATGCGACCATGGCATTCCACGCAACTCACGCCGCGACTGACGTGAACCGAGTGTGGGAAATAAACGTAATCGGGCACCTTGTGAACTTTGACCCATTGAATGGGCGCTCCCGAAGCCATACTCTCGCGAATTGGAGCAATCGTCGGGGCATCTTTTTTAATGATGCTGTGACAATTCCAACAAGTGCTCGTGGCAGGCACATTGGAATGCGGGGACTTCTCAACGTTGGTGTGACAGTAGCGACAATCCAAACCTAGTACGCCTACGTGGAAACCATGGTCAAATGCGACGGGCTGATCTGGGGTGTAGCCGACGTTAAGATACTTATTCGTCGCATACTCATTCACCGCAGCCGTCACGAGTGCACCCGCCAGAGCCAGAAAAATAACGATGCGCAGGGGCGCCCCGTTTGCCCAGCGAGGGAAAAAGTTGCCTGCGTGGGTCGGGCGGTTGAGGAATTCGAGGAGACGGCGCATCGGTCGTGCGATGTGGATAGGTTAGCGGGTAGTCACCGGATAAAGACCAGTGATAGAAAAAGGGAGAGACTTCGAGAACGCGGCAACCCACCCAGTGAGGGCGGTGCGAACAGGTCCAAGAAAGTGAAGCATGTGCACGGCTACACTCGGAAACAGGAGAGCGGGAAACCCTTCGCAACCCTATTCTACTAACGACAGCCACCCTGCCCTTTCTGGCCTAAAATCCCTACGACTATACTTTTCTAAAAAAATCGCTAAAGTTTGTTTTAAGTACATGATAAACATATACTTGTGTAACTTAAACTATGGTGGCAAAGCGGTGTTACCCGATAAGGTAACCCGACGCCGTTTCAAACTATTAGGGATTCCTCCAAAGTGCCCGTCAAAGTCTAATCCCCTAAATTAACGGGATACAGAGCGGGCGGCGCTTCGGACAAGCTCCGTGAAGCTCTTCGCCTCGAGGGCAGCACCGCCAATCAGACCGCCATCAATATCTTTTTCAGCAAGCAATGCATCGGCGTTATCAGGCTTCATGGACCCGCCATAGAGAATGCGCATCCGGGAAGCTGCCTCGATACCGAAGAGCGTATTGAGGGTTGCACGGATAAACGCGTGAACCTCTTGAGCCATCGCAGGGGTTGCCGTTTTACCAGTGCCGATAGCCCAGACGGGTTCATAGGCGATGACCACTTGATCGGACTTTGCTTGATTAACACCCGCAAGACCTGCTTCCAACTGAGTCTTAACGACCTCAAATGCTTTGCCGGCTTCACGTTCAGCGAGTGTTTCACCGACGCAGAGAATCGGACGAAGCGAAGCCTCGAGGGCCGAAAGTACCTTCCGATTCACGAATGCATCGGTCTCACCGAAGATCGCACGGCGCTCACTGTGACCGAGAATGACATAAGTGACGTGCAGGTCGCGTAGCATGACCACGGAGACTTCGCCGGTGAAAGCGCCACTAACCTTATCGTGCGCATTCTGTGCCCCCAAAACAAGGTGAGTGCCTTCCAATAAACCGCTGACACGCTCGAGTGCAGTGAAGGGCGGGCAAAGTACCACGTGCACATTGGACTCTTTGCCAATCGTCGCAGAAAGGGCCTGGACGAGCTCGGTCGCTTCGGTCGCCGTCTTATTCATCTTCCAGTTACCAGCAATGAGTGGGATGCGCTTAGACATAAAGGATACGAGGCTCAAGGAGAGCCGAGGCTAGCCAACGGTGCAAGCCTTCCCGAAAGAAGCTCCCGTATAATAAATCTCATGGGGTAAACCCCATTCCAAGAACACCTTAGGCTTGATCCAAAGCCGTCACACCCGGCAAGGCTTTGCCTTCAAGGTATTCAAGCGATGCGCCACCACCCGTCGAGCAATGCGAGACCTTGGTATCCGTGCCAAATTTCTTTGCTGCGGTTGCGGTATCGCCGCCGCCCACGACCGTCATCGCGCCACGGGCCGTCGCCTCAGCGACAGCTGCAGCCATGGCCTTCGTGCCGCTGGCGAAGGTGTCGAATTCGAAGACACCGCAAGGGCCGTTCCAAATAACGGTGCCGGCGCGGGCGATGGCTTCTTGGTATAGTGCAATCGACTTGGGACCCGCGTCCATGCCCTCCCAGCCTGCAGGAATACCCGAGGCAAGGTCAGCTGGTCGCGTATTAGCTGTCGGCGAGAACGCATCACCACAGAGGAAGTCGACAGGCAAAGTGATACGGACGCCGCGCGCTTTCGCTTTATCGAGAAGCTCTTGCACAATGAGCGCGCCATCTTTGTCGAAGAGTGAGTTTCCGATTTCCATACCGTCGCAAACCTTGCGGAAGGTGTAAGCCATACCACCACCAATGATAATCTCGTCGGCCTTCTCAATCAGGTTGCGAATAAGCGGAATTTTGTCGGCGATCTTAGCGCCGCCAAGGATGGCCAAGAGCGGCCGCTGTGGGTGCTGAAGCACCGCATCAAACGCCTTGAGCTCAGCTTCCAATAAGAAGCCAGCAACTTTGGTAGGAAGGTTGACCCCAACCATGGAAGAATGCGCACGGTGGGCAGTGCCAAACGCATCGTTGACGTAAACATCGCCAAGTTTGCTTAAAGAAGCCCGGAAGGCCGCAACCTTCGCGGGATCAGCTTTCAAACTCGTGCCATCCTCTTGCTTTACCTTGCCCTCTTCTTCGATGTGGAAGCGAAGATTTTCTAAAAGCAAAACCTGACCTGGCTTTAAGTTCGCAGCGGCTTGCTCAGCCACTGTGCCAACACATTCGGTGACAAAAGCAACCGGGCGACCAAGGAGTTTTTCGAGTTCAACCGCAACTGGGCGAAGTGAAAACTTCTCAACGACTTTACCGTCCGGACGACCCAAGTGAGACATTAAGACAACGCTCGCACCCTGATCGAGTACGTGACGCAAGGTTGGTAACGCGGCCGCGATACGCTGTGTGTTGGTAATTGCGCCCGTCTTCTTGTCCTGAGGGACATTGAAGTCGACGCGCATCAAGACGCGTTTACCAGAAAGGCTACCAAGGGTTCGTAGAGTTTTAACGGCCATAAGGATAGTCCTAAACTGACGCACCCAGGCATCGTCTGAAAAGGGAAAAATGACGCTTCGGCACGATTGATCAAAAAGCCCAAAACAAAGCGGCGACCCAGAGGTCGCCGCTTCAAGACATTCGCCGTCTAACTCAGAGCTTGGCTGTGACCTTCGAGAGGAGTTCGACCACGCGGTTCGAATAGCCCCACTCATTGTCATACCAGCTAATGAGTTTGAAGAAGTTTTTGTTCAACTCGATCGAGGAGCCTCCATCGAAGATAGATGAGCTCTTATCGTGAATGAAGTCCGATGAAACGACTTCGTCTTCCGTGTAAGCGAGAATACCCTTAAGGTAAGTTTCGGAAGCGCGCTTCATGGCAGCCTTAATCTCCGCGAGGGAAGTGTCCTTAGATGTCCGCACGGTGAGATCGACCACAGAAACTGTCGGGGTTGGGACGCGGAAGGCCATACCGGTGAGTTTACCTTTCACTTCTGGGCAAACAAGAGCGACGGCCTTAGCAGCGCCAGTCGCAGACGGAATAATGTTAATCGCAGCTGAGCGACCGCCCTTCCAGTCCTTCTTGGAAGGACCGTCGACGGTCTTCTGGGTGGCAGTGTAAGCGTGCACGGTGGTCATCAGACCTTCAACAATACCAAAACCTTCCTTCAGCAGCACGTGGACGAGCGGCGCCAAGCAGTTCGTTGTGCAAGATGCATTGGAAACAATATGGTGCTTAGTGGCATCGTATTTATCGTCGTTCACACCGATAACGACAGTGATGTCTTCATCTTTCGCAGGTGCAGAGATAATAACCTTCTTGGCACCTGCTTCGAGGTGGCCTTTTGCTTTCGCAGCTTCTGTAAAGAGACCCGTGGACTCGATGACAACTTGAACACCCAACGAACCCCAGGGAAGTTCGGCAGGAGTCTTCGCTGAAACGACTTTGATTTCGTGTCCGTTGACCACGAGCACGTCGTCTTCAACTTTATCGGGTGATGACTTCTTCGAAGTGACGGTACCGTTGAAGCGACCCTGGGTAGAGTCGTACTTCAAAAGGTAAGCCAAGTTATCGGCTGGAACAATGTCACCGACAGCCACGACATTAAACTTCGTGCCAAGGTGGCCCTGTTCGACGAGGGCACGGAATACGAGACGGCCGATGCGACCGAATCCATTAATTGCGACATTGATAGCCATGTTGGTGAAAGAAACAGCAAAGCCCCCACGGGGCCAGAAAGGCAAGCGGAGAAAAAACTCCTTTAACGCGACCAGACCCCACAACCGAGTGCCGGGAGCGTAAGACAGCCTGCTTTGAGCACAGGGCTAGGGCCAGGGGCATGGAGGCAATCAGGCCATGGCGAAGCCACAACTTGGCTCCAAAGGCCCTCAGGAACAACCATATCGACTGCCCAAGGGTGCGGATTGGCCGCCACCAAGAGGCGATGTGGGCCTAAGGCGCCGTCAGCATTCAATTCGGCTACAAAAGCTTCACCCCCCTCCGCAAAAGATGGCTTCATCCATCCCGACGAAACAGCCGTGGCCGATCGCAAGATACGACCAATTTCTGACAGTCGTAACTGAACCAGCGTAGCCACGAAAGTATGCTCGGATGCGTAGCGAGTAAGGCGTTCAGAGCTCAACGCATTCAATTCGGGGTGTCGCCACGTGTTACCAACGCCACGCTTACTTGAAAGAAAATCCTGTCCTGCTGCCAGCATCGGGATGCCGGCAGACGTCAAAAGCAAGACGTGCATCAGGCGTGTTCGCAAAATGTCTTCGGGAAGCGGCTCGCTACCGTCGTGGCTAGGTTGTGCTGTAATACGGTCAATCCAGGTATGGTCGTCGTGTGACTGCGCGTAACGAACGCGCGCTGTGGGACGAATGCCACAACCCGCCATTTGGTGAAGTAAATCCGTTACGCGTGCATGCCCGCGCACATAGGCGGGAAGAAACTCACGGAAGGCATCGTCCCAGCTCGACCATGTCGTGTGATCTAAGTCACGTGCAATGTGGCCGCGGAAACTCCAAGGCTCCGCAATAAGAATTTTGTGGGGAGCCCGCGCACGAACTTCAGCTTCAACTTCACGCAAAACTGGCGCACCTAAAAGTTCTGCTAAATCCAGCCGCACGCCATCTGCACCTAAATGAATTAGCCAGTGCAAAATAGAGTCTACAACCAGTCGCGTACCCATCGGGGATTCCGCCCGGAAATCATTTCCGCAACCACTAAAATTACTTAAAGCCCCGGTCGCATCTTTACGGAACCAATAATCGGCATCGAGCGCATGAAAGGTATTGGGCGAACCAAAATGGTTTAGAACTAAATCTATCACCACCGCAATGCCCGCAGAATGGCACGCCGCCACTAACTCCTTAAAGTCTTCAGTCGCCGAAACACTATCCGCGGCGCGAGCATAAGCACTGGCTGGCGCAAAAGCGGAAATCGGCATATACCCCCAGTGATACTCACGTGTGTCTGGACCGCGTTCATAATCCGTGCACGGCAGAAGCTCGAGGGCATTGATGCCTAATGACCGAAGGTATTTTCCATCTTCCCGAATCCATCGAGCAAGATCACTGAAGCCTGATTTTTCTGAATCACCCTTCAGTGCCAACAAATCGCGGATGTGTGCTTCAACCATGACCAAGTCTTCGATCGCAGGCGGGGTGAAACTATCGCGGTAGGGAATTTCATCGGCAGCACCCGAAACATAAGCGATTCGAGTTTCACCGACTGCACCCAGTCGGCGTGCCCAAGGATCAATCAATGGGGCTGCATCGATACCTTTGGTTAGGGAATACATCGCACCCGTTAAATCACGCTCGATGGTTCCAACCCAAGCGCCCTGCCCTTCAGGCTTTAAAGACAATTGACCCGTTGTTGCTGCAGGCGTTGTCGGCAAAGACCAATATACTGAAATCGAAGGTGCACTTGGCGCGAAGACGCGAAAGGTTGTGCGGCCATCCACCGAGAGAGCCCCAAATCGGCCCGGTGGTTGGCAATGGTCAAACGGCCCACAATTTAGAATGTCGCACGACTCCGAATTGACGCCTTCCTCCCAGATCAATCGAGTTTGTCCAGAGAATGAATCTAACCCAGTCGCAACGAAACGGAAGACGTGTCGACCGGTGCGAGCGCTATCCACGAGCAAGTTGCGATGGCCGCGCCAATCGCGACGTATGTTGTCGGCATCATGCGGCGGCTCGATCCAACGTCCGTCTAAGCGACGAAACTTAAAAGGAACTTGTCCACTTCGCGGAAGAATTTCCGCCAACGGAACGACTAAGACAAACCCGTCGACACCCGCGACACAGGCTGCGCGCAGCATCCATCGGTCGGCATCGGCCACCTCACCCCATGCATTGAAAGGCCCAACCACGCGGGCCTGACCTTCGGCTAAATCGGGTACAAGGACTTTCCATAAAAAGAAATGTACTTCATCCCCTTGAATCCAATGTCCGGCTCGTAACGCCTGCAGCCGTGGGTCTGCGGGTTCGAGTCGTGTGAGAGCAGCGGGCTCATTGAGACGAAGCGGCGGCAGACCCGGGCTTGTCCAATCGCGGGTGAGTGCGATGAGACCTGTTGTCAGGGTCTCCCACCGTGCACTCGCCAACTGATTAGACATGGAAAGTAGTCAGCGGGTAGTCGACGAAGAAGGAAAGACGAAAGGAAGCCTGTGTCACCTTGCGCTTGGCTCAAGAGGTGTACACGCTTCACACCATGCGCATTGAGGTGCTTACCAGTGAATGGGCGGGGTATCGACTGCTCGACTCGGGTTCGGGTCGAAAGTTAGAGGACTTCGCCGGAGTACGCGTCATCCGAAGCGAACCCAAAGCTTGGTGGAAACCTACGTTGCCTGAAACAGAATGGCGCAAGGCCGTCGGCACCCATGAAGATTCAGGGCGCGAAGGACATTGGCGATTATCCCCTGGTGCACCGAAGGAATGGGAAGCAAAACTTGATTCCCTGCGCTTTCAGTTGAAGTTCATGGATAACTCCAAGCAGGTCGGGATTTTTCCTGAACAATCTCCACACTGGGATTGGCTTTCAAAGCAAACAGCGGACCCAACCAATCGACCAAAGCTTTTGAATCTATTTGGCTACACCGGCGCGGCTTCTTTAGTCGCAGCAAAAGCTGGCTGGGCGGTTGCGCATGTCGACGCATCAAAACCAGCCGTCGCATGGGGCCGGCGCAATCAAGAGCTCTCTAAACTCAACGATGCGCCGATTCGTTGGATCCTCGAAGACGCACCTACGTTTGTGGCGCGAGAAGCTAAACGCGGAAACACTTACGATGCGATCCTGCTTGATCCACCGGCATTTGGGCGCGGCCCTAATGGCGAATTATGGAAAATTGAACGCGACCTCGCCCCACTGCTCCGAGCATGCCGCGATATTCTTTCACCCAAAGCACGCTTCGTACTCCTCACGGTCTATACAATTGATGCCTCGTCATTATTGTGCGGCAACCTTCTCAGCGAAATGACGGACGGTTTGGGCGGCAAAGTGGATGTGGGCGAACTTGCGCTAAAGCACGACAAGGACGAGCGACTGTTACCGCTTTCCCTCTGGGGTCGGTGGCAGGCTCGCTAAGCGCAAGTTTAGTAACGACTTGGCAACTTCACCCGCTTAGACGGTCATAAGGCTTCCCTCTTTCAACCCTTTCGGTCAGCGTCAATCTCCTCACGTGAGCTTGTATCCAGACAAGGCAACCTTCCTCAAGTTAGCACAGGACGCTGACCTTGTCCCGCTATGTCTGGACCTGATGGCCGACTTGGAGACGCCAGTTTCCGTCTATGCCCGCTTACGTACCCTGGGCCCTGCGTTCCTCTTTGAGTCCATTACAGGCGGGGAACGTATCAGTCGCTACAGTTTCTGCGGCTGCTCGCCTGCCCTAACCCTGACTTCTTGGGAAGACCGCACAGAAGTCACTCGTCGTGGTAGCAAAACCGAGACAGTTACCACCCCCAGCGACCCACTCTCCCTCGTCCAAAAAGAACTCTCCGGCCTACGCGTTGCCAAGGTGAATGGCCTACCGCCGTTCACAGGTGGCATGGTCGGTGTCGTTGGCTACGAGTATATCCATCACATTGAGCCAAAAGTACCGCTTCCGAAAGCTGGGCCCACTGGTATTCCTGTGACCCATTTCATGCTGGTGGATCGTTTAGTCGCTTTTGACCACGCCCGCCAAACCCTCCGTCTGATTGTCAATGCACGCATTGGCAAAGACGGTGCAGAAGCTGCCTGGGAAGCAGCTCAGCGCGAACTCGCCTCGTTACGCGACACACTGTCAGGTCCACGCGCCGCTGAGCCTGTCGAATTAAAGACCGAAGCACCGCTCGCAACCGGCAAAGCTAATATCAACCAAGCTGACTTCGAAGCTCACGTACGGTCGGCCCAAGAAAGTATCCGCAACGGTGACTGCGTCCAAATCGTGCTTTCGCGTCGCATGGATGTGGCGAACGCCGGCGACCCACTCGATCTTTATCGGGTACTTCGCCAAGTAAACCCATCGCCTTACATGTTCGTAATGGAAACCGGTCGAGGCTTCGACCTGGTAGGCGCATCACCTGAGGTTAATGTACGACTCACGGGCAAGCGTTGTGAAATTCGTCCGATTGCAGGCACACGTCCACGTGGTGGCGACGAAACTGCGGATAAGCGTCTAGAGGCCGAACTCCTGGCTGACCCTAAAGAACGCTCAGAGCATTTAATGTTGGTAGACTTAGCGCGTAATGACCTAGGCCGCGTTTGCAAAATCGGCTCCGTCCACGTACCCGACTATGCGATTGTCGAACGGTATTCGCACGTGATGCATATTGTTTCGCAAGTCGAAGGTGAGCTGGCTGAAGGCAAAAACGCTTTCGATCTCTTCCGAGCAACTTTCCCTGCAGGAACTTTAACAGGTGCACCGAAAGTACGTGCGATGCAGATTATCTCAGAACTCGAGGGTCAACGGCGCGGCATCTACGGCGGTGCCGTTGGATATTTCGGATTCGATGGCGGACATGACTCCTGCATTGTCATTCGTACTGCCTTTTTGCGGGACGGAGTCGCGAGCGTACAAGCCGGCGCAGGGGTTGTCTCCGACTCCGTACCGACTCTGGAATTTGAAGAAACGTTGAATAAGTCCAAAGGCGTCCTGCGTGCACTCGGTTTAGCCTCAACCCTGAGGCAACGCAGCTGATGGCACCCAAGCCCCCCAAGGGGCGGAAACCAGAGGGAGATTCTGCGCCCAAGCGAGATACGCCACCCTCAGTACCAACCGAGCCTGTTGACCCTATGGAGCCAGGCGTGCCATGGGATGAGTTGCCGCTAACCGATCGGTCCCCTTTACGGTTTTATTTAGACGAAATCGGCAAGACCCCTCTGCTTAAAATCGAAGAGGAAGTTGCGCTAGCTCGACGCATCCAAAAGGGCGACGACGCGGCACGGCAGCAAATGATCCAGGCAAACTTGCGATTAGTTGTACGGATTGCCCGTGATTACGAAAATTTTGGCCTACCCTTAATGGACCTCATCAGCGAAGGGAACTTGGGGCTGATGAAAGCCGTCGAGCGCTTTGATCCAGATAAGGGCGGTAAACTTAGTACGTACGCCGCATGGTGGATTAAGCAGTTCATGAAGCGTGCACTCGCCTCGAGCGGACGATCCTTCCGGCTGCCGGTGCACATGGTTGACCGTATTGCGGCGATGCGTCGCATTATCAACCAACTGACCACCGAACTGGAACGTGAACCAACCAACGAAGAACTCTCCGAGGTCATGGAGTTGCCGATAGCAAAAATAGCCCACTTAAAGACCTTGGCAAACCGCTCAACCTCATTGGACATGCCTATCGGGGAAGACGGTGATGCCACCCTCGGGGACTTAGTGAAAGATGAGTCCACGATCTCCCCCTACGAAAGCCTCCGAGGTAAGTCAGACCGAAGTGATATCGACGATATGCTTTCGGAACTCGAACCCCGTGAGGCCGAAATTATCCGTCTACGGTTTGGCTTAAACGGCGAAGCCCCCCTCACCCTCGAACAGATCGGTGCAAAGTTTAAACTGACACGCGAACGCGTCCGACAACTGGAACACCTAGCCCTTATGCACCTGCGCCGTTCGTTGGCGGAAAAGGAGCGTATCCGCTCGCCGGAAGATGCCAGTAAGGAGCGTAAAGCGTCTGCCCGTCTCGAAGTCTTTAAAGAGTTCTTCCGAGCTCAACGGCTACGTGATGCCGAGGATGAACCGAAGCGCAAAGGTCTCTAAGTCGTCGGCCTTAAGCCAAGATTGATCGGCT
>CANHHS010000050.1 GCA_947460445.1 Opitutia bacterium
ATCGGAGCCTTCATGGTCGGTGCCTACCAGGACATCATGGGCGACTTACACAATCTCTTCGGACGCGTGAACGAAGCCCACGTATTCTTGGAAGACGATGAAGAAGACGGCTTCTACCTCGAGGAGACACTGGAGGGCTATAGCGTCGAGCGTATCCTCGGGATGATTCAATATAATGCCGAAGACCTGTGTCGCATGCTCAAGCGTCAAGTCGATCGTGCGACCCGTGCAGACTCCGTGAAGCCGCGCGAAGGTGTCGCCATGGTTGACCTTTATGAGCGGTTGATTCGCGGCAAGACCTACCTCATTCCGCATCGTAGCAAAAAGAAGTCTGAAAGCCGTAAAGCTAAGACGACCACGAAACGCAAACCAGCTCGGCGTTCGCGGGTTTAAGTTGGTACCCAGAAACATTGACGTGCAGACGCTGTCCTAAAGCCGTGCGTCTATCTCTCTTAAGCCTATTGGTTGTTCGCCTTGTGGCTGCAGATGATCCTCTGCCTGGTACGGTTTTTGACCCTATACCCGTAGCCCAAAAAACTGACTTCAACCCACCCAAGGATCCGCTCCGTCCTGCCGACTTCCCGCATTGGCAGGATTCCGTTAACCGAGATCGCATCTTTGATTTCTATGCCAAAGAGGCCATTGCCTACCTCAATGAAAAACTGCCTGCCGGCATCCTTCCAGCCTATCTAGGGCTGGATGGCGGACGACAAGGTCATTGGGGCAATCAGAACGACGATGTCACATGGAAAGATGATCGATGGGGCACTTCGGACCATGGCAACCTCTTTAGCGGAGTCTTCAAAGTTGCAGACCAAGTCGTCGCTAAAGGAATCTGGGTCCGAGAAGGTAATCTGAATGGCTGCTTTGACCCGAGCTCACTTTCTTTCCGTGTGAAATGGAAAGGTGAATTTCTTAAAATCAGTTCACGTCGACACGGTTTTAATAGTGCAGCCGAGATAATCGACGAACCATTCACATCGGAACCTGCCCGAAAACTGAATGCGGGTGATGCATATCACGGCTTCTACCGACAAGACGACACGGTCATCTTTAGCTACGCCCTTGGGGGTAAAGAGTACACGGAGACACTGAGTGGTGGCCGCAAGGAGCGTGACAGCATCGGACTCCGGCGCGGCGGTGCTACTCGCTGGCCAGGTTGGATTGAGACGTCAGGAAAAATCGGCGTCGGCGATGACTTCGCCATAGACACATTAGCGCTACCGCAGAAGAACCCTTATGGAACACTCTTCTTTGTTAGCGGCTTTGATTTTCTGTCCGACGGTTCAATAGCGCTATGCACCATGACGGGTGAGGTCTGGCTCGTACGCGGAATTGATACAACGCTTACAAAATTACGCTGGAAGCGCTTCGCCACCGGCCTACACCAGCCGCTCGGGCTAAAGGTGATCAACGGCGAAATACTCGTCATGGGCCGCGACCAGGTGACACGGCTTGTCGACTTAAATGCCGACGATGAAGCTGACTTCTACGAGTGCTTAACGAACGCGCAAACAACGTCCATTGGATCACACGACTACATTGTCGGCCTTGATACAGACCCAAGCGGTCGACTGCTTACCGCATCTGCGAACCAAGGGATACTGCGCATCACCCCTCCGCGTGGTATCGAAGTACTTGGCACTGGCCTACGTAACCCCAACGGCATTGCGGTATCACCGGATGGACGTTTCGTTGTTTCACAAGGACAAGAAGGTAACTGGACGCCCGCTTCCGCACTCTATCAAATCGATACTACAGAAAAAGGCCCGCCACCTTACTTCGGTTACCCTGGACCGCGGACGGGTCGCATAACCACTCCACCTCTTTTACAACTACCACGTGGTGTCGACAATTCGTGCGGTGGAGGCGTCTTTCTCTCCGAACGTTCTTGGCCCGAGTTGCACGGCAACGGAAACCTCATTCACCTTTCGTACGGTGCAGGCTGCGCCTTCCTCGTCACACGCGAGAAGGTAGACGGCGTCTGGCAAGGTGCCGCCACGCTCATCACGGGGGCTTTTGAGTCAGGACCGCAACACGCACGTTTCAATCCGTACGACGGACAGCTTTATGTCAGCGGCATGGCAGGGTGGGGGACATACACACCAGCAGATGGCTGCCTGCAGCGCATCAGGCGCGTTGGTCGTGCACCTTTGCCCATTGCTCACGAAGTTCGCGCCGATGGTGTTATGCTACACTTTGACCAACCACTCGACGGCGATGTCGCCGCTGATGCACGTAAGCATTTTGCTCAGGCTTGGGACTATCGCTATGGACCAAGCTACGGCTCGCCCGAGTTCTCTATTAGCCAGCCCGACGTCATTGGACATGACGCATGGCCAGTTACATCGACGAAAGTTATGGATGATGGGCGCTCCATTTTCCTCGAGATTCCTTCTATCTCCATTGCCAATCAAGTTCACCTCCATGTCGCGACCGGCAAAAATCGCTTCCGTGACGTTTTTCTTACCATCAATGCACTCGGTAAGCCGTACTTAAACCCATTGACGAAAACTTCGGTTCATTCAGGTCATCCCAAGGCCGTCACTCCCGTCGACATTAAGACTGCATCCGTTAAATGGGAGTCCGAACTCTGCGGCTTACCTTTCCGTACGATCAACCTACGCACGGCCACTGGCTTACAATACGAGCAACGTGAATTACGTGCGGTCGCTGGCGAATACCTCGCACTGGTATTCGAAAATCCTGATGACATGCCCCATAACTGGGTGTTGACCGAAATGGGCGCCGCTGACGCTGTTGCGAAGTTGGCAGACCTTATGGTCGCACAACCTGATGGATTTGCGCGCCACTACGTACCTGAGAGCAGAGATATTCTCTGCCACTCCCGACTGATGCTGCCACATACCCGTACGACTCTGTACTTTAATGCCCCGACGAAACCGGGTCGTTACCCTTACCTCTGCACGTTCCCCGGCCATGCCCAAATCATGCGCGGCGTTCTCGTCGTAGAGCCTGCTGGATCACGCTAAGTAAGGTGAAACTCTCAGCAGTGTTCTGGGGTTAGAAAGGTATGTCACACCATCGCCTTCCTCTCGGCATCTTACTCGCTTGTAGCGTCGTTTTTGCCGCAACTAAAGATGCATTACCGCAGCCGCACGTTGTCATTACAGTTAAAGGTGATGTTCGCACGATCGAAACCAATGCCATTCCTAACCATGCTACTGGCAAATTTCCGAGTCCCGGAAATCCGAATACTATTTCAGCACAAAAATTGACATTCACGATGCCGGTTAATCCTAAGGCTAACGATAAACCCGTTAAAGCACAGGGTCCAACGACATGGGGTGTCGCACTGAATGGCATACCGTTTGATCCGAATACCGCCGAGTATTGGAATCGCGACCGTAGCAACGGTTGGAACGAAGACTTAATGGGCGCGGTTGGCAAATTGGGCGCAGACCAAAGCAACGCGCACGTACAACCCGAAGGTACGTACCATTACCACGCAAAGCCTGTACTCCTCATTGAGGTGCTCGGTGGCGATAGTGGTCGTACGTTATTGGTCGGCTATGCCGCTGATGGTTTTCCAATTTACACGGCAAATGGTCACAAAGATCCCAAAGACTTAAAGAGTCCTATCATCGCTCTCAAATCAAGCTACCAACTCAAAGAAGGTAACCGCCCAAGTGGCACGGCGGGTCCAGGCGGAAAATATGACGGCAAGTACACAATCGACTGGCAGTATGTGGCGGGGAAAGGCGAACTCGATGAAGCCAACGGACGGTTTGAGGTTACCGCAGAATACCCCAAGGGTACGTACGTATACCACATGACGGACACTTTCCCTTACATCTCACGTATGTTTAAGGGTACACCAGACAGTAGCTTTAAAAAGGGTCCAAGCAATGGCGGCGGCACACGTAACGGCGGTGGACCTGGAGCAGGCGGCCAGGGAGGTGCACGTCGCGGTGGCCAACAAGGCGGGCAGGGTGGCGGCCAAGGCGGACCTCCGAGCGGTGGTGCACCCCAGTAAGCAACTTTAGCCGACGAGGATTAGGAAGAGTTCCTTGGGCCCGTGTGCGCCGAGCACAAGGATGCGCTCGATATCACCCGTTCGACTAGGCCCCGTAATAAACGAGATCATGCTCGGCATATGATCGCTGTTGCGCTGCTGAATGAATGTAAAGGCATCCGAAAGATCACCCATCACTTGATCAACCCGTGCAATGACGACGTGGGCATGCGGCAGGATTGATAAAGACCTGCCACCGTTCGTTGAAGACGACACAATGATAGATCCAGTTTGTGCGACG
The DNA here is from genome assembly GCA_947460445.1 of Opitutia bacterium. GTDB lineage: Bacteria > Verrucomicrobiota > Verrucomicrobiia > Opitutales > UBA953 > UBA8828. The sequence continues at coordinate 4,278 of CANHHS010000050.1, forward strand.
ATGGCTTCGCAGGTTGTGAGACCGGCGTCACAACTTTCAAGTTTCTGCTTATCAAATTCCGCATCAGCCTGCCAGGTCTCGCAACCGACATGCTTGATGAGTGCCTGCGTGTCCATGTGCGCATGGTAGGCTAGACGTTTCCATTGCTTGGTACGGCTTAACTCAGCAAGCGCTAGCGAGGCCTGCGACATGTCAGCGACGCGGATGAGCTGTGCCTTAAGTTTAATGAGATTCTCAGTCAGTACAGTTAAGCGAGCATCCGGTGTCTCGCCACCGTCCGGCAACCAAGGCCTGCCTGCTTTCGCAGGGGTACCCGAAGCCGCGGTAGATTTTAAGTGAGGTTTAGCTGCAGGTAGACGCAAAGCTTCGCGAATGCGCTGCATGATGGTTTCTTGGGCCGACTTCATGACTGCGAACCTTTCCATTCATCACGGAATGATTTTTTAGGCGCCTCTGGCAATTCACGACTCTTCAACCACGTGCTCAAATATGGCAGCGGAAGTTTTTTAAGCAGGGGTAATGTCGCTCTGAAAACCTTACCACCAAAGGCAAAGAGTTTAGGCCGGCCAATGACCCAACCAAAGGCACCATGAAACAGACGATCGAAGAGACTGACATGTGCCAGTACAGCGTTGCGTCGGTTATGTAAAAGGTGGTGGTGAAGATCAATACGCACGGGGCATGCCTCGGTGCAGGCGCCACAGAGTGATGACGCACCTGAGAGGTGATTCCATTGCTGCAACCCGCGGAGGTGAGGCGTCAGCACCGAACCAATAGGGCCTTGGTAGGTTGTTCCGTAGGCGAAACCGCCAATGTTTTTGAAAATAGGACAGACATTGAGGCAGGCACCACAACGAATACAATGTAAGGCGTCGCGCTGTTCAGGGTCGGCGAGTAATGCTGTACGTTTGTTGTCGAGCAAGACGACGTGGAATTCCGACGGGCCATCGGGTTCGCCTGGCTGACGTGGGCCCGCGTAGAGGGTGTTGTAGCACGTCATAGGCTGGCCTGCGCCTGCTGTTGCTAGCATCGGCAGAAGCACTGCGAGGTCATCCAATCGCTCGATGACCTTCTCGATACCTGCGAGAGCGATATGAACACGCGGCAAAGCGCATGTTAAGCGCGCATTGCCCTCATTTTCCGTGATCGAAATCTGACCTGTTTCGGCAACGAGAAAGTTTGCACCTGAGATACCTACGTCCGCATCGACATAAAGCTGCCGGAGGTGTCGACGGGCAATCATCGTCAATTCTTCGGGACTATCTGTCGCCGCCGTTCCAAGATGCTTGGTAAATAATTCGCTGATAGCTTCACGCTTCAGGTGCATGCACGGGAAAACGAAGTGGAAGGGTGGTTCTTTTCGGAGTTGCTGAATGAACTCACCCAGATCGCTCTCAACCACGCCGTAGCCCTCAGCTTCGAGTGCATCGTTGAGGTGAATCTCCTCGGTGGTCATGCACTTCGACTTGATGATAGCTTTGGCTCCTGCATCGCGACAGATCTTCGAAATAATCTCACGTGCCTCGGCGCTATCCCGGGCCCAGTGAATTTTTCCACCATTACGCTCAAAGTTGGTCGCAAAGGTCGTCAGTGTTCGATCTAGGCGGTTCACGGCATTCCATTTAGCCATGGCGGCAGCATCACGTGCCTGCTCCCAGTCGCGATAACGTGCCTTTTGCACATCACGACTGACATAATATCCACCCAATGCCTGACGCAGGAAACCACGCTGAGCGACGTCGTCGGTTGCCACTTGGGCATCACTTAAAAACTGACTTCGTGGCGTACTCATGAGCCGTTGGCGAGAACCTCGGAGAGATGTAAGGTACGAATAGCCTTACCTTCGCGGGTGAGGTATCCGCCGATTTGGAGAAGACAGGATGGATCAGACGAAACAATGATGTCGGCACCGGAACGAACAAGGGCGTCGCACTTTACTTGTGCCATCGCCGTTGAAATCATTGGAAACTTTACCGAGAACATTCCCCCGAAGCCGCAACAAGTTTCCGCTTCTTCAGATTCGAGAAGGGTGAGGCCTTTGACCGCTCGTAGGAGTTGGCGTGGCTCTTCTTTAAGTCCCAACTCTCGCAGACCGTGACAGCCATCGTGGTAGGTTGCCTTGCCAGCAAAGGTCGCACCCACATCGGTGATTCCAAGTTTACGTACCAGAAATTCACCGAACTCAAAGGTGCGTGCAGCAAGATCCTGAGCTTCTTGAAGTCTAGGGTGACCTGCGAGAATTTCAGGGTAAAACTTCTTCATCATGGCAACACACGATGCTGATGGGCCGACGACGACCTCGGCTCCCTTAAAGACGTCAAGGGCACGTAGCGCAGCCGCACGGGCAACGTCCCAATGCCCAGAGTTAAAGGAGGGTTGGCCGCAGCAAGTCTGTGCGTCGCGAAACTCTACCTCATGTCCCAGTCTTTTTAACACCTGTGCACTGGCCATACCCACACGTGGTGTGAGTTGGTCAACGAAACAGGGAATAAAAAGAGAAACGCGCACGAAGGTTAATTAACGAAGGAAGGCTTCGTGGAGACCGCCGTCGACGGTAATCACTTGGCCGGTTGTCTTTGAAAGACGACCGCTCACTAACAAGAAGTAAGCTTCAGCTTGGTCGGCTGGGGTAATGGGTGACTTAGTCAGCGTTCGATCGGCATAGAACTGGGCAAGCTTACTCACTAAAGACTCCGTGGGTTCGTCAGGCGTATGTGCGACGTTATACTTGAGTAATGAACTTAAGACGCGGTCGCGTGGGAACATGGCGGAACCTTGCACAACGGTGGCCGGTGCCACGCCATTCACACGAACTAAAGGAGAGAGCTCCATCGCAAGCTCTCGGACCAAGTGGTTAGCCGCAGCCTTCGATGTGTCGTAAGCAACGGAGCCCTTCTTCGGAACAACTGCATTGGCACTTGTGGTTAAGACGAGGTTGCCGCGCAGCCCTTGATCGCGCCAAGTTTTGAAGGCTTCATCACCGACGATATAGCTACCTTTAACGTTAATGGCGAATGTCATGTCCCACTTTTCATCAGGGATATGACCTGTATTGTCGCTCGAAACGATGACGCCTGCCGTTACGCATATGGAATCAAATCCACCGTAGGCAAGGGCAACTTGGTCAAGCATAGCTCGGACGGAGGCACGGTCTGTAATATTTGCGGCTAAACCAATGGCAGGACCGCAACCGGATATCCCCGAGCCAGCCACACCAATACCTTGTCCGAGTTTGTCGGTAATTTCTTTCGCCGTAGCCTCAGCAGCAGCTGCGTTCAAATCAACGCATACAATGTGTGCGCCGTCTTTAACTAAACGGTGAGCAGTCTCTTTACCAATGCCTGAACCAGCACCGATGACGACGAGCACTTGGCGAGCGAGCTCCTTCTCGGGAGGCATGCGGCGCAACTTGGCCTCTTCTAAAGCCCAGTATTCGATGTCGAATGCTTCTTGGAGAGGGAGTGCGATGTAGGAATCGATAGCTTCAGCGCCACGCATCACTTCGACTGCACAGTTATAAAACTCAGCAGTCACACGGGATTCAGACTTATCCTTACCCCATGCAATCATACCAATACCTGGAATAAGCATGACTGTGGGATTCGGGTCGCGCATAGCTGGCGAGTCCGGACGTTTACATGAATCGTAATAGGCTTTATAGTTGGCCCGGTAACGATCGAGGGCTTCGGCAAGTTTCTTGCGAAGGGTAGGTTCGTCTTCTGATTGCGGATTCCAATCTACATAGAGTGGCTGAATTTTCGTGCGCAGGAAGTGGTCAGGACAGGAAGTGCCGAGTGCAGCCAAACGCGCAGCGTCCTTCGAGTTTACGAAACGCAAGATGGCTTCATCCTCTTGTACAGTTCCGATGAAGCGTCGCTCTTTTGAGATCTGTCCGCGGAGCCAAGGTAGAATGGATGCAAGCACGGCATGGCGACGCGACACTTCAAGTGATTGATATTTCTGACCGCCAAACGCTTTCGCGTGGCCGCCTTTAGCCTCATACTTTGACTCAATATAAGCGGCAGCTTCTTCAATGAATTGAAGGGTTTGCTCGTAACATACCTTCTCGTCGTCGTGCCAACCGATAAAGCCATGCTGACCCATCATTACCGCTTTCACTTTGGGGTTTTCTTTTGCGATTTGCTGCATCGCCAAACCGAGTTCGAGACCGGGGCGCATCCAGGGAACATAGGCCATACGGTCGCCAAATATTTCTTTGGTTATGCGCTGACAGTTCTTCGAAGCCGCAATGGCGATAATCGAATTGGGATGCATGTGATCGACATGCTTGCCGGGCAGGTAGCTGTGCAAAGGCGTGTCAATTGATGTAGCCCGAGGGTTGAGATTGAAAGTTGCGTGGCTGTACATGCCAATCATGTCGTCTTCGGCCCTCGACTTGAGCCCATTATCTTTGCGTGCGAGGTAGGTCGCCTGGAGGCCTATCAACTTTTCTTGATAAAGAGAGGAGAAGTTTTCACGCGTGCTGGTACGCAGATCGCCACCCGAGCCTTTAACCCAAAGAACCTCAACGGGCTTACCGGTCAGCGGATCAACTTCTTGGATTTTGGACGAAGTATTACCGCCACCGGTGTTCGTAATGCGCTGATCCGCACCCAGTTTATTAGAGCGGTAAATCAAGCGAGCGACCGGGTCGAGCTTCGCAACTTCGGCATCAGACCAAAGATGAGATACATATTTATAGGATGACATGAGTATGATTTCTTAGGTTAAGATTTTGGAGGGGAAATACGTGTAGGCTTGAGGAGGTTCTTGAACCGCAGACGAGCTTGCTGCCATTGCTTAGCTGCTTTTGCCTGTGGCTTAAAGGTGTCGGACTTAAAGGACGCCCGCACAACCTTACGGATTCCGGGTAAGCCTTTAACTTTACCTAAGGCATGCGCTTGGATGAGTAAATTGCCTGCCGCAGTGGCTTCTGTCGGTCCAGCCACTACTGTGCGACGAAGAGCATCAGCGGTAGCTTGGTTAAGCAAAGCGTTCTTGGCTCCGCCACCCACCACGTGGAGTGTTTTAATTGTTCTACCGGTCAGTGCCTCTATGGTGTTAAGTTCTTCGCCATAAAGCAGGGCGAGTGACTCCAAAATACAACGCGCGATTGCGCCCGGGGTCGAAGGTACAGGCTGATGGGTCTCGCGACAGAAGTTTTGAACTTTTCGAACCATATCACCTGGAGCTGCAAACCGAGAATCGTCTGGACGGATCAACGAACGCAATGCGTGGGCTTTCTCAGCTAGCTTGGCGATGACGCTGTAATCTGTGGGGCCTTTGGTTAACTCCCATTCACGGCGACATTCCTGTAAGATCCATAAACCAACCAAGACCTTGAGGAAGCGCGTCGTCCCACCGAAGCCGGCTTCATTGGTCAAATTTGCCTTCAGAACTTCATCAGTGATGAGTGGCTTCGGAAGCTCCACGCCGAGCAATGACCATGTCCCCGATGAAAGGTATGCCCATTGGTTGCCTGACGCAGCAGGCACAGCCGCAACCGCACAACCGGTATCGTGAGAGCAAGAGGCAATCACTTTGGTACCTTCAAGACCTTCAACACCCTTTAGACTTCCAAGCTTAGTGCCCGAAGCGACAACCGGCGGGAAGATCTGACGGGGGAGCTTGAGTTGGCTGATAAGCTCAGCCGACCAAGCTTTCTTTCGTGGATTCCAAAGTTGTGTGGTACTCGCAATCGAGACTTCTGCGCGAGGGACGCCCGACAGGAGCCAGTTAAAGTAATCGCCGATATTTAGAAAGCGGTGCGCTACTTTAAGTAACTCGGGGCGAGACTGTGTATCATCCACAAGCTGGTAAAGCGTGTTGATGCCCATAAACATTACACCCGTTTCCGCAAAAATAGCCTTAGAGCTCAGTTTGCGCAGTGTTGCGGGAAAGGTCTTAGTGGTCCGCGGGTCGCGGTACTGGAAAGGCTGTGAGATGAGGGGTTCATCGTCTCGGCTTAAAACATAATCAACGCCCCAAGAATCGCAGCTAATGCCGGTAACTTTTATTTTTCTGGCCGCGATGAGACGTAGGCCATGAAGGATTTCTCCGTGGAAACCAACGACGTTCCAACGCAACGTACCATTCATCTCTGTCGACCCTGTTGGGAAGCGATGGACAACTTCCATCGTCAGCTTACCGGCACGGA
>CANHHS010000051.1 GCA_947460445.1 Opitutia bacterium
CTATCGTGAACTTACGCGTGATTGATGTACGTACGGGTGAACCACCCACGTTTGCAGGTTGTATTTTACGCTCAGCCTGGAAGGCGATGTTCCTCTGGTTCCCGAGTCCGATTATCGGGATTCTTTCGCTAGTTAATTTCCACCTCCCGCTTTTCCGTCGCGATAACCGCGCCATCCACGATCTCACAACGTTTACGCAGGTGGTCGATGGGCGTGCTAGTCGCTAAGCGACTTGCACGCCCATCGAGCAGGAAGCTGGAAGGAGCAAGCGGGAAGGAGCTGCTGCCAGCGAGAAGTAGGAAGCTGGAAGCAGGAAGGAGCAAAACGTAGACTAAAGACTAAGGACTAAGGACTAAAGGTTAACTAGGTTAGCGGTATGAGCGGTGACAGACACGACTCGCCTCCGGCTCGACGGTACGCTACGCTGAAGGTCGGTGACCTAAAGTCACCTTGACGGCTCGCCTACGGCTCGACGAAAAGTTAGAACAACCTCGTCAGCGAAGCGTACCGTCAGCGAGCTTTAGCGAGCGTGCCGTCAGGCCATAGGCCGTACCGTCAGCTTTAGCGTACCGTCTCTTCCCGCTTGCCCCTTCCTGCTCCGCGTATGCGGCTCGTCAGCGCAGCGTACCGTCAGCGAGCTTTAGCGAGCGTGCCGTCAGGCCATAGGCCGTACCGTCAGCGCAGCGTACCGTCCTTTAGGCCTCTTCAAAAATCGAAGCTATCTCCTTCTGCGAGAGCTGGCGGCAGTCGCCCGGTGGCATCTTGCGGAGGACGAGTCCACCGACTTGAAAGCGACGGAGGATTTTGACGTGGAATCCGAAAATTTCGAGTAGCCGGCGGATTTCACGCTTACGGCCTTGATTGAGGTGAATTTCGATACGCTCAGCTACGCTCGGGTCTTGGATGACTTTAGTGAAGCGTAAGAGTTCATCTTCATCTTTGGCGCCTTTGAGAAGCTTTGGGGTGAGTAGCGGGTCATAGGCACGGTTGAGCGTGACCTCATAGCGTTTCACAATGCCACCCGATGGGTGCATGATCTTGTTCGCGAGGATACCGTCGTTGGTAATGATGAGTAAGCCTTCGGAATCTTTATCTAAACGGCCGACGCAAAATAGGCGCTGGGTATTGAAGGGTGGGGGGACCAGTTCAAAAACTGTCTGGCCGCCAAACTCATCGAGATTGGTGCAAAGGTAACCACGTGGCTTGTTCATAAGCAGCACCACATGTTTAGCGATTTCGCCAATAACCTTGCGGCCGACTTTAACCACATCCTTGCCAGGTATGACGGGTTGGCCGACTTCAGCGGGGCGGCCATTAACGGTCACACGACCTTCTGCAACGAGGCGCTCGGCTTCACGACGGGAGCAGGCTCCCGCTTGAGCGAGGTACTTCTGGATGCGCATGGGCGCGTCTTCGGTCATAGGCAATGAGGGTGGACTAGAATAGGCGAGAGGAGCGAGGCGATTATCAAGGTATTGCCTCACCTATTATTTACCATACATACCCTGTTATGCGTTTACTTTGCTTTTGCTTAGTTGCCGTTGCCGTCACCGCCAATCCGCCACGCAAGATGTCGCTCGCATTTTCCGACGACTTTGACGGCGCGGTTATTGATGCGAAGAAGTGGGTACAGCCGGCTTATGCACCTGCAAGTACAGTGGTGGTTAAAAATGGTAAACTCATTCTCGGTATTACCAAAGATGATAAGGGCACTTGGAAGGGCGGGAGCGTGACTACGCGCGGACGATTTGATCAATCACAAGGGTACTTTGAAGCCAGCATTCGTGCCGGTCAGTTTGCAGGGCATCACCTCGGCTTCTTGCTCACCCCTCGTGATAAGAAAGAAATCTATTCCGAGATATATGTCGCAGAAATCTTTGGCGAAGATCGGATGGTATCCTGGGTTCGCTATAACGATGGCAGTTCGCTTAAGGATGAAAAACCCTCGCCACTGCCAAAACCTTTTACGACCCCCGGTGGCTCTTCAAAAGATTTTCATACCTATGGTGTGCACTGGACCGCGCGTGAATACACCTGGTATGTCGACGGCAAAGAAGTGTTCTCGACCAAGAAGGGGCTAACCCAGGACCCGGCAACGTTGACACTCGTTCACACCGTTTCGGAATTTGAATTACCCAAGCTAGACCCTGCTAAATTACCTGACGGTGTCGAATTCGACTGGGTCAAGGTCTGGCGGTAAAAGGTAAGGATAACGGGGTCGAACTTAGAAGAGACTAAAGCTGAAGAGACGACTCGCCCAAAGGGCTCGACGATACGCTACGCTGACGATCGGTGACCTTGGTCACCTTGACGACTCGCCTCTGGCTCGACGAAAGTTAGCACAACCTCGTCAGCGAAGCGTCTCGTCAGCGAGCTTTAGCGAGCGTGCCGTCAGGCCGTAGGCCGTGCCGTTAGCGTAAGCGTACCGTCCTGCTATGAACAATCAGCTAACATGGTGCATTTAGGGTGACCTTGAGGGGTTGTTCTAAAAGCGCTTGCGAATCTCCGGTGGTAGGCATTTTCAGATGTATCCTTATGTCTATTCCGCACGATAAGAATAACCCTTTCCCCGCCGCCCTGGTTGAGCGTCGCCGGCTTTCTGCTCCGAACGGGCAGAAGGAGACATCGCATTTCTCGGTCTCCCTTAAGGGCAGCGGCCTGACCTATACCTGCGGTGACTCATTGGGCGTATTCCCGACCAATAACCCTGCATCGGTTACTGCCTTCCTTAAAGCCGCACGACTCACGGGCGATGAATCTGTTTTAATACCCAAAGATACAACGCCCGTTACCTTGCGTGAAGCGATTACGCGTCGGCTCGCACTCAATGGTCCGACGTACAAATTCGTCCAACTCTTACACGACCGCGCGACCAACGCTGCCGAAAAAGCAGCCTTAGCCGAGCGTATCGCCGAAGCTGATCCTGAGAAAAAGAAAGCATGGCTCGCCGAGCGTGAGTTTGTTGACCTGCTCGAAGAGAATCCCAGTGCGAGCATCACGGCCCAGGAGTTTGCTGAAAACTTCCGGAGACTGATGCCTCGACTGTACTCAATCTCATCGTCGCCGGCAAAGTATCCGGACGAGATCCATCTGACCGTCGCGGTTGTGCGTTATGAAACCAATGGACGTAGCCGTGAGGGGGTTTGCTCAACCTACCTCGCTGACCGCGCTCGCCTAAATCAGCCAGACCTGCCGGTCTTCGTGGCTAATTCACACTTCGGCCTGCCTGCTGACGACAACATCCCCGTTATCATGGTTGGCCCAGGTACCGGTGTGGCGCCTTTCCGCAGCTTCGTCATGGACCGGGCAACCCGTGGGGCCAAGGGGCCTAACTGGCTGTTCTTCGGCGACCAACGCCGCTCCGCAGATTTCCTTTATGAGTCTGAATGGAATGAGTGGCAGAAGTCCGGTGTCTTAACTCGTCTCGACTTAGCTTTCTCGCGTGACCAGGCGCAAAAAATATACGTCCAAGATCGCATGCGTGAAAACGGTGCTGAACTCTGGAAGTGGATCTCCGCCGGCGCTTATTTCTATGTCTGCGGTGATGCCAAGCGCATGGCCAAGGATGTTGATGCCGCGCTTCATGAAATCATCGCCCAACACGGTGGTATGACGCCCGAGGCAGCGGTTGAATTCGTCAAGCAGCTCAAGAAAGCCGAACGCTACCAGCGGGATGTGTATTGAGAGACTAAAGACTAAGGACTAAGGACTAAAGACTAAGGACTAAAGTATTTGAGACTAAAGTCGTGAGACAGTTCTGTCTGAGGCAGTCTTGCTTTAGTCTTTAGCCCTTGGGCTTTAAGCTCCTTCTTTTAGTATTCCCCCCGTCCTGCAAATCCCTAGCGATAAGGGATGCACCTGACTCACACTCCACGCGTTGCCCTCGTTACAGGCGCTGGCCGCGGTATCGGTAAAGCGATTGCTGAACGTCTCGCGGCACATGGGCACACGGTGCTCTGTGTTGCGAAGTCAGATAGCTGTGTGGCGGTTGCCAACGACATCCTTGCGAAAGGTGGTAAGGCTAAGGCTTACAAAGTTGATGTCTCAGATCCGGTGGCAGTCGCTGCTGCCTGCGAGCAAATCAATGCTGAGTATGGTGCGGTCGAAATTTTAGTGAATAACGCAGGCATCACGCGCGATAAGTTGGTCATGGCGATGTCGGACCAAGAGTGGAACGAAGTCATCTCCACTAATCTTTCATCGGCATTTTATTGGGTAAAAGGTTTGGTGCGCCCGATGACCAAAAAGCGCTGGGGACGTATTATTAGCATCTCGTCCGTCACAGGCGTTCAAGGAAATGCCGGGCAGGCCAACTATGCTGCCGCCAAAGCAGGCCTCCATGGATTGACCATGACCCTCGCTCGTGAGTTAGCCGGTCGTACGATTACGGCGAATGCGGTCGCACCTGGCTTTATTACGACAGACATGACCGAGGTCCTACCCGAGGAGGTAAAGGCTAAGATCCTTGAGCACATCCCCCTGAAGCGCTTTGGCACCGTGACTGATATTGCCGCAATGGTGGACTATTTAGCCTCTGAAGAAGGGGGTTATATCACCGGTCAGGTGTTTTCAGTTGACGGGGGGATGGCCATTTGACACCCCAAAACCTGTAAATAACTACTTCCCATGGCCGAAAACATCGAAAAACGCGTTAAGGACATCATCGTCAAGCAGTTGGGCGTAAATGCCGAGCAGCTTACCGCAACCGCCAGCTTCCAGGGTGATCTGAAGGCTGACTCTCTCGACCTCGTCGAGATGATCATGGCTTTTGAGGAAGAGTTCGGCATCGACTCTATTCCTGAAGAGAAGGCCGCCTCCATGAAGACTGTCGGCGACGCCGTCACCTTCATCTCGGCTAACGCTAAGAAGTAATTCTTCGCGGGGCTTACGCCCTGCAACCGTGAGCGAGCAACGCAACAGTCGCCGAGTGGTCGTAACAGGCATCGGATGCTTGACGGCACTCGGTCCTGACACCGCTTCATTCTGGGATGGCCTCTTAAAGGGTCGTTCCGGAATCGCGCGCATCACGCGTTTCGACCCAGCAGACTTCCCATCCAAAGTTGGCGGTGAAGTTAAAGACTTCGATCCTGCTCAACACATGGACGCCAAAGAGGCGCGCCGTAATGATCGTTACACACAATTAGCAGTGGCTGCTTCGCGCATGGCCGTGAAGGACGCGAATCTTGATACCACCAAAATTGATTCCGAAAAATTTGGCGTGATTATCGGCTCTGGTATCGGTGGCATGGAGACGATTGAGAACCAAGCTCGTGTCCTCATTGAGAAAGGTCCGAATCGCGTTTCCGCTTTCACCATCCCTTCGCTCATTGCCAATATTGCTGCCGGTGTTGTCGCTATCGAGTTTCAGGCGAAGTCTGTAAACTTTGGTGTCGTCTCGGCGTGTGCTTCAGGTTCACACGCTCTCGGTGAAGCCCTTCGGCATATCCGTGATGGCCACGCCGACATCATGATCGCCGGCGGTTCCGAAGCTGCCATCACCCGTTTAAGTTACGCGGGCTTCTGTAATATGAAGGCGATGTCGACCGACTTTAACGACACGCCGGAAAAAGCTTCTCGTCCTTTTGATAAATTACGCGACGGCTTTGTGATGGGCGAAGGCTCGGGTATTCTCATTCTCGAAACGCTCGAACACGCACAAGCACGTGGCGCTCGTATTTATTGTGAATTCGTCGGCTATGGTGCGACCTGCGACGCGTATCACATCACTGGGCAAGACCAAGAAGGCAAAGGCCTCGCCTTGGCACTCAACCGTGCGCTGGCGGAAGCGGGCATCGATAAGAAAGATGTTAACTACATTAACGCACACGGCACCTCGACACCGATCAACGACCGTTGTGAGACCTTAGCCATCAAGCGTGTCTTTGGTGACTTAGCTCCACAGATTTCAATTTCATCCACGAAATCGATGACGGGTCACTTGCTCGGCGCAGCTGGCGGCGTTGAGGCAGCCGTCTGTGCACTCTCGATTCACCACGGTATGATTCCTCCCACAATCAATTACGAGAACCCAGACCCTGATTGTGATTTGGACTATACACCCAATGTGGCCAAGAAGCGTGAGATCAAAGTAGCCGCTTCGAACAATCTTGGTTTCGGTGGACACAACGCGACGGTCATCTTCCGCCGACTTTAAGGGCGGGAGACTAAGGGCGGGAAGAAGACTAAAGACTAAGGACTAAGGACTAAAGTTTAGAGGCTAAGGACGGGAAGAAGACTAAAGACTAAGGCCCAAAGACTAAAGTCTGGTCAGCGTAGTCTTCCTTTAGTCTTTAGCCCTTAGCCTTTCGTCTCTATTCTTTTCCCATGCCCATCGCTCTCATCACCGGTACGTCGCGTGGTATTGGCAAAGCGCTGGCGGAACGTCTGCTGCAAGAGGGTTGGACGGTTGAGGGCTGCTCGCGCGGCGAAGCCTCTTTGACACACGCTCAGTATACGCACCGTCAAGTTGATGTGGCTGACGAGGCAGCCGTTACGGCTTATGTCGCGGATGTGGTTCAGCGGCGTAATCGCATTGATGCTTTGGTGAACAACGCAGGCGGCGCGGCCATGAATGCATTTGTCCTCACGCCAGGATCCATTGCTGAGTCCCTCATGCGGCAAAATTATCTCAGCACATTTTTGCTTTCGCGCGAAGTGGCCAAAGTGATGGTGCGTCAACGCGGCGGCTCGATCGTTAATCTCTCCACCGTGGCAGTTCCTTTGGCTCTCGAAGGTGAAGCAGCATATGTTGCGAGCAAGGCCGCCGTCGAAGCGTTGACACGCGTCCTTGCCGTTGAATTAGCGCCGCATGGTATCCGCGTGAATGCCGTTGGCCCTGGGCCGGTCGATACCGCTTTGACCCGGAGTGTCCCTGCAGCAAAATTGGCTGCGTTGCGGGAACGTATGGGGCTTAAGCAGTCGCTCACGATGGGGCAGGTCACCGATGCTATCTGTGCCTTTTTAAGCCCTGAATCGAGCGCGACAGGGCGGGTTACCTATGTTGGGCTTCCTAAGGCCTCCTGAGGCCTTTTTAGGCCTCTTTTAGGGCCTTTAGCCAGGTCTCTGCCTCATGGATAACCCCCCATTGGCGTAGACCGGCTTCAATCTGCGCCAAAGTCGGTTCGACGACAGCATGCTTTGGGTCGTTGGGTAGTTCGGGGCGTGCGGCCCGGGCTAACGCCCACCCAGCCCAAGCTCGCCAACTTTTAATCTCTGCACGAGCGCCGCGCACCCTGTCGGCAAGGTGTTGGTAATGTACCCGCGCGTTGCCGGTAAATGTTTCGCCGGTGTCTTGGGCAATCATCCAGCGAATCACTGCATAGGGCATCGGGTGCTCTGAAAGAATCGGGTCTCTGGAAGGTACGTCGCAATAAAGGGCACGGTCGACAGCGAGCAGTGCGCGAGCGGGTAAATTTTCGAGCCAGAGTTGTTGACCGTACTCTAAGCAACAGCGGTAAAGCTTCGGTCCATTTTCTGATTTAAGTGTTTCGAGGTCGCGCCACGAAAGTCGTCGCGAGGCGTCAGGTAAAAGCGGACAAGCAGACGGTGTCACGCTCAGGCGGGTTTCGCGTAAGGATTGGAAGCTTTCTCGGCACCAACCGTCGTGGTGTCGCCATGCCCGGGCAAAAGATGCGTATCATCGGGCAGGGTGTAAATACGTGTGCGGATAGATTGGAGGAGTTGATTCCAATTACCTCCGGGCAGATCCGTGCGACCGACGGAGTTTTTGAAAATCGCATCGCCAACGAAAGACACTTTTTCCTGGGCGTTGTAGAAAAGGATACTCCCGGGGCAATGTCCGGGCACGTGGCGGATTTCAAAAGTCAGCCCCAGTGCCTCGACGGTATCGCCTTCATCGACCCAGCGGTCGACCTTGGTTGAGCGAAAGTCTTCGTCCGTGAGCCATGGCAACATCGACTGGTAGCGCGTGCGTACGGTCTCGATTTGTTCGATGGGGATTTGGTCGGCGAGGTGGGCGATGATTTTACAGCCAGCGGTTTTAAAATCTGCGGCATCGCACATGTGGTCCCAATGCCCGTGGGTGATGAATAAATGCGTCGGGGTGAGTCCGCGGGCTTTAATTTCCCCGAGTAAATTTTCGCCCGCACCTTTCGGCGCGTCGACGACGACGCACTCTTTGCTGCCTTCGGCAGTTAAGAGATAGGCGTTGGTCTCAAAAGGTCCGAGGGGGACGGCTTCAATGCGCAGGTTCATTTCGAAAAATGTTTATCGAGGACGGACATGAAGCTCTCGGGCGGACGCACGGGCTTGAATTCACGATTTACAAAAGCGTGTTCAGTGAAGCCTTCCATGACCAATGCGTCGCCCGTGTGGACTTCGTAGGTTAAACGGAAACGGGCGCTTGGACGTGTGGCCAGTGTCACGGTGATGCGCACGCGATCATCGAAGCGGGTCGGGCGGTGGTACGTCATGCCTGCTTCAAGTACGGGTAGCAAAAATCCGGCCGACTCAAGTTCGCGGTACGGACAGCCGAATTGGTCGAGGAGCGCGACGCGGGCCATTTCGAACCAACTTAAGTAGTTGGCGTGATGGGTTACGCCCATGGCGTCGGTTTCCGCAAAGCGAACACGGTTTTCAACGGTGCACGATACCATGCCTCCGTTCTTGCGACTCTTCGGAGACTTTCCAATGTCAATGTCCATGTCCGCCCTCCCAAAGTCATTTTATTGGATAGGGTTTGTGCTCTTATTTGCGGCTGTGTTCATGGCCCTTGGTGGAGTGTTCGGGGCGATCCTCTACGGGATTTGGGCGCTATTTGATGTGCCTACAGAAACCTCAACTTTTGCATTTATAGCTCATGGAGCCGCCAACGGGGCTAAGCTCTTCGGCGTCTGGGCGGGTGGCTTGGGTATGGTGGTTGCAGTGATTAAGCACCACCACCGCTTCTCCTTGCGCACGTGGCTCCGAACGCGACACTCTCGTTGAACGCTATGGATTCGCGGACACGTTTCATCGTTTTTGGTGTCGGGGCTTGCCTCGGGGCTTTCGTGCTTTGGTTTTTTAACCAACACGGCAAACCTGTGCGCGAGCACCGTAAGGCGGTCATGGCATCCTTAAGTCTTCCAGGGATGTATTACGATTCGGCCGTCCAGCAGAAGCCACTCTTTGGACATTTCATTTTGGCTGAACGTCGACAACCGCGAGCGGATGGAACGCTCGCTCGTGAAATGATCACGGGTGGTCGTAATCGTTTTTCGGAAGATGGTCGGGCGATGCCCAATGATTTGATTTTAGTTACCGAAATCTACGCGGCGGGGGTAACGCCTTCCGAAGATGCTAAAGTTCTGGAGGTTTCCTTTGCCTATGCTGATCGTGCCCAAATCATCTTTCGTGAAATACCTGAAAGCTGGAAGTGGTATAGTCGTTTTGACTATAAAAAAGATTCCACAAATCCACTGCACTTTCAGGTGAGCCTTTCGGGCGTTACTTCGCTGAAAGGCGAAGAACTTTTCCTGCTCGTTGATCACATTAAGTTCTCACAAAACAATCGTTACATAACCTTGGCTCAACTTGGCGTCATTGACTGGAAGGTTGAAGCTGACCTTATTCGAAAGGAGTCCGGACAATGATTTCTGCAAGCACCGAGGGTATTCGTACGATTTTCATTAGCTTAGTGGTGAATGTGGTTCTTTGTGTGACGAAGGTGTCGGTTGGTGTCTTCGCACGTTCACATGCGCTCGTTGCTGATGGGATCCACTCATTGGTCGACCTTGCTTCGGATATCGCGGCGATGATTGGTCTACGCATTGCGGATCTGCCGAAAGACGATGACCACCCTTATGGTCACCACCGTATCTCAACGTTGGCGACATTGCTCATTTCATCGCTGGTATTGACCTTCTGTGTTGGCCTCGCTTGGCACTCGGTGACTTCACTGGTGGTGGGTTCGCTCGAAACTTCGCCACCGGATATGGCGGCTGCTTGGGTTGCCGGTGGTGCTTTAATATTAAAAGAAGTTTTTTACCGCTATGCCCGTCGACAGGCTGAGCGACTTGGTTCGCGTTTGCTGATGGCCAATGCGGTTGATCACCGAGCAGATGCGGTGGCCTCTTTGTTGGCACTCGTTGCTGTGGTTGTCTCACGGTTCTACCCATCGTTAGCCGGTCTTGACCAAGTGATGGGGCTCGTGCTTGCCGGTTGGTTGGGGTCTGAAGGCGTCCGCCTCTTTCGTGACGCCTGCCAGCACCTCGTCGACCAGGCACCTGACGAGGCGGTGCTTAAAGACCTCTCCGAACATATTTTGGCAGTACCGGGCGTGCGTGGATTTCACGCCTTCCGTGCCCGCCACTTGGGCGACCGACTCGAGGTTGATTTCCATTTACAGGTAGATGGTTCATGCACGGTGGGTGATGGGC
>CANHHS010000052.1 GCA_947460445.1 Opitutia bacterium
CCTTACCGATACGGCCTACACCCATTCCAGAGGCAGCTATTCCCAGCCCCGCAGTACCTAGCCCTGCTCCCCCGGCTGACGCTTTTTTCAGCCCACCGGAAAGCAACGGCGACGATTCGCTGTTCTCACCTAAAGCGAATGCGGGTAAAGCTAGAGAGGATTCAGAGCTACTCGAAGTAATACGCACAACTGGAACGCGGTTCGGACGCGGCTTACTTGCGACGACAGTTACGGATCCGCTGGCTCCACCCGAAGGTATAGCGAAACACTCAGGCTCGGAGGGTATGGTTGCTGGCTGATAGCGAACAATTACCCAGGCGACGGCTACGATAAAGAGAAGTGCGTGCAGGACAACGGTCGCAAGCCAAGGTCCATGCGTGATACGTGATCGTGCAGAATGGGCGTTCATGCACACATCGAACACGACGCCTGCCATGCCTCAACGAAAGGGGACTGAGGTTGATGACTGAGGCAATGAGCCTCAACCCAACTTAGCGAGCGGGACGGTAAGGCTGAGCCCCGGGAATGGTCTGCTGGGGAGTGGCAGCGCCCGTGCCTGTGTCAGTTGGGGCTGCGGGCGGCGGGCCGCCTGTGCGTAGCCAAGTAACCATCTTCGTCTCACCGCCTGAAGCCTTGATACACTGTGAAAGCAAGGGCTGTGGTTCGCACTCTGTCGAGAAGCAGTAGAGCTTAATGCCGCCATCGCGACCTGAGCCAAAGGCAGAAATCCAATCACCCTCCCAGCGCTCATCAGCTTTTTTACGCGTGTTTACCTGCTGACGGCTTCCATCAGCGTAAATGAGTTCATTCTTCTTATATTGGTCTACGCCGTCCTGAAAATCTGAGAAAATGACCAGTGCGTCGTAGCGCTCTTTCATCATGACATCAACCCAAGCTCCCACGGAACCTTTTCGGAAGTTATCATCATACTTACGGAAGATCGACTTACCCTCGGGCGTTAGCGTCTTAGGATCGGTCGTAAAAGAGGAAGGATCCTGAGGAGGGCCTACGCCTTCTTTATTCTTCGAACGTCGGCCTCCGACCACATCACCATCTTCCACATACGTCCATGCACCGTTGTAACGGTAGATGTCTGCCTCGGGAAACTGTTTACGGATCTCATCTTCGACGCGCTGCAAGTAGCCACGCATCGAACCAGATGCATCGAGGTAGACGGCAATTCTTGATGCAAAAATTTTAGCACCCATCACTGGTCGGCCCACGAAATTACGGCCATTGCCAACGCCAGCACCTTTACCCGAACCGATTCCACCGCCCGAACCTCCGCCAAAACCTTTGGAGGCTCCGCCGGCAGTCATACCTGACATCATACTTGAAACAGACGTCGTAGGCAGATCAGGTAAAGAAACGGATGACGTAGAACTCTTTGAAGTAATCCGTGCGGTTGTTTTGGCTAAATTTTTAGCATTCTTGGGGGTGACCTTGTGCTCGTAAATTTTCGCAGTATCCCCCGCAGCGCCACCGCCAGCACCGGTAACAAAACTATCGGGGTCGGTCTTACCAATATCCGTCCAACTTGATACAACCCAAAATCCGAAGATAATTAGAAGGAATAAATGGATGATAATGGAAACCGCTAAACCTTGGCCCCCTAGGCGAATCCAGAAACTCTTATTGTAACGACGCAAAGCTGCCGCCTGACCCTCTAAAGCAGAGTCAGAAGAGACACCCGACGGAGCACCTGACCCAGGCGGGGGCGGAGGTATGACTTCTGGGCCATCGGGAGGAGGCAGACTCATCAGCAGGCAAAGACTCTATTTTTGGCGAACACAGGTATCAATCGAATTTATGTGTAAATGAGGCGAACTTACCTAGGATTTAGGTGTTAAATCACTGCAGAGGATTCACCCCATGAGCCAAACAATCCCCTTACCCTCTCCTGAACGTGCCTGGTTGGCTTTTGATACACGTCGCTGGGATGAGAACTGCGCTAAGCACTTGCTCCGTAGGCTCGGATTCAGCGCAACCCCTGCCTCAACCGCACTCGCCCTTCGTGAGGGACCCGAACTAACCGTACGGCGTGCGTTTGCCTCCGTTCGCCCCATGCCCATGCCGCAGAAGCTCGAAAACCTGAGCGAGGAAAGTGAAGGGATCAGGGCAAAGCTAAAATCACTCTCCGCCGAAGAGCGTAAAGAATTCATCAAAGAGCTGAGACGTAAAAATGAAGCAGTGGTTCAGGATTACGCTGTTTCGTGGCTTGAATTTGCGCGCCGCCCAGAGCTATCGGCGCAAGAGAAGTTCGTCCTATTCCTTCAGGATATTTTCGTGGTCACCGCTGATAAAATCAAACGCAGCGACATGCTCTTTGATTATCAAGCGACCCTACGAAAGAATATCAGCTCAGACTACCCTACGATGTTGCGGGCTGTCATGAAGCACCCAGCGATGTTTCAGTTCTTAGACGCAGACAAAAACACCAAGGGCCAGCCCAACGAAAACTTTGCTCGAGAACTTTTTGAACTCTTCAGTCTTGGCGAAGGTAACTATACAGAAAAAGACGTTAAGGAAGCTGCTCGCGCACTGACAGGTGCAAGTATTCGTAACGGCGTCTACAATGTCTCTGAAAAACAACACGACAACCAAGAGAAGACCATTTTTGGCCAAAAGGGAAATTGGGGACCTGATGAGCTTATCGATATCACTGTCGCCCAACCTGCAGCTGCGGCCTATGCTCCCCAGGAGCTCATCAAGTTTTACCTAGCCGCCGAAGGATTGCCGCGCGAATACGCCGTCGCCTTCGGAAAAGTCTGGAGGGCAAACGGTATGCGCCTTTCGGAGCTCCCGCGCATTCTCTTTAACTCGGAGATTTTCTATCATCCCAAATTCCGCGGCAATTTCATCAAGTCCCCCATCGCCTACTACCTAGGGCTTTGCCAAGACCTCGGTATTGATGTCATCCCCTACCCAGGCCCAATCGTGAACGCACTGCGTGCGATGGGACAGAGCTTCTACAATCCTCCCAATGTCCGCGGTTGGCTTTATGGTCGCAATTGGATCAGTAGCTCATCCCTCGCCGCACGTCGCGCAGTCGCACGCAACCTCTTCGTGGTAATACCAGACGAGAAACTGAATGCGGACGATCTGAAGGCACTCAAAGAAGCACGCGTAGCTGGCCACGGCAACCCAGCGGTCACACCTGATCGACTCGAGTTCCTTGCAAAAAACCGTACAGATGCAGAAATCGTCGTACATTTTTGTAATTACTTCCTGCCCGTGCCCGTCTCCGCGGAATACCGTAAAGTTCTCGAAGAACATATCCAGTCCGACGCCAAAAACCGCATTCGGAGTATCGAAGAAGCTGTGACAGGTATTTTGCAGTCTCCCCTTTATCAACTTTCCTAATCCCATGAGCCTACGATTCCAGCCAAAGACCCGTCGTGAATTCCTCCAAGGAGCCGGCAAAGGCCTGGGCTTGATTGCCTTTGCTGGATTTGCTCCATCGTTTTTAGTGAATTCGGTTTTAGCTGAAGCCCCGAAGGCGGAAAAGGATCGTCAAATCCTCGTACTCATTCAGCTCGCCGGCGGAAACGACGGATTGAACACTGTGGTACACCACCAGAACGATAATTACTACCGTCTGCGTCCGACTATTGGCCTGCGCATGGCCGCAGGCTTACACGCCTTAAACGATCAAATCGCATTGAACCCGGCTATGGGCAAGATGAGCCAGCTCATCAAAGAAGGAAAAATGGCGGTGGTTCAGAATGTTGGCTACCCCAACCCCAACCGCTCACACTTCCGTTCCACAGAAATCTGGGAGACCGCATCCGATAGTGATAAGAGCGCCTACAATGGCTGGGTGGGTCGCTACTTCGACGCCTGTTGCGACGGAACGGGCAAAGACCCATTAGCCATCCACGGTGGCGACGTTCTTCCGCAGACATTCCAAGCGGACATGCCACATAATATCTTTGGCATGGGTGGTGGGCGCGGTGGACGTAACAATAAGCGGACCGGAAAAACAACGCCTGGCCGTAAAGACGAGACCGAGTTGCTCATGGACCTCAACGAAGCGCCTCTCACTGTTGGCGACGCCAATGATCCATCGGACAACACTCACTACCTTCAGCATACGCTCATGGATGCGCTCCTGACGGAAAGTCGCGTTGGAGAAATTATCGCGAACTACAAACCCTCAGTCCCTTACCCTACGACCGGACTTGGCCAATCCTTACAACGTATCGCTGCCCTTATCTCTGCCGGACTGGAAACACGCGTCTACTATGCGACCCAGGGAGGCTTCGATACGCACGCGAATCAGGTAAACCGCCACGCCCAGCTCCTTAACGAAATGAGCGAGGCTCTCTACGCGTTCCAAATGGATCTCGAGCAAAAGCGCTTGGACCGACAGGTGCTCACGATGACCTTCTCGGAATTCGGTCGTCGCCCTTCAGAAAATTCAACAGCAGGCACAGACCACGGCACATCCGCTCCGCTTTTTGTGATGCACACAGGCATCAAACAAGGCGTCAACGGTACGCCCCCTGACCTCAATATTCGCCCGAACGAAGATATTACTTTTAGCACCGACTTCCGACAGGTCTACTCGACGGTTCTTCGAAACTTCCTGCAAGCAGACCCAGCCAAAGTCCTCGGCAAGACAGCCTACAAAGAACTGAACTTCCTCTAAGTTCACCAGGAAAGAAACGCTTCAGAAATCGCTTGCGGATAGGGCTGTCGAGCGTTGTGATGACCTCCCGTTGTATTGCAGGGTGGAGCAGCCCGGTTAGCTCGTCAGGCTCATAACCTGAAGGTCGCAGGTTCAAATCCTGCCCCTGCACCCAACGGGAAGCCGTTTTAGGCCAAAAAGATGCATTTATTGCATCCTGGGCTTGCCAAACCCCTGAGTTATTCCCAATGTATACCCAACGTCTCCTACGGGAGACGGGATAAATTAGATAAAGTAGAAAATAAAGGCGGGTTACGTAGGGGTACGTAACCCGCCTCCTTTTTGCCCCAAGACTAACCTTCGTGGCGCAAGGATTAACCGCCGCCCGTCATCTTGGTGATCAGCGTGATTAACGGCAGGAACATCGCTAAAACGATGGTACCGACCACAACCGCAAGGAAGACAATGAGGACTGGTTCAATGATCGACGTTAATGCACCGACAGCATTGTCGACTTCTTCGTCATAGATATCAGCCACGCGATTCAACATTTCAGAAAGCTGTCCGGTTTCTTCGCCGACTTGAATCATTGAAGTCACCATCTGAGGGAATACGCCCGATTGCTCAAGAGGCACCGACAGCGGCTCACCGTCACGCACACGGTCGTGTACGCGTTCGAGAGCTTCTGCAATCACGACATTCGAAAGTGTGTCGCGCGTGATATTAATGGCCTGAAGAATAGGCACACCTGATGCCATCAGCGTACCGAAGGTACGTGCAAATCGGGAAACGGTGACGATTTGAATAAAGCCGCCCAACTTCGGTACCTTGAAGAGAATACGATCGAAGATTTCTTTGCCCTTTTCGGTACCGAGCCATGCGCGTGCTGCGGTGGCACCACCGAAGATTAAGGTATAGGCGATTACTGGACGAAGAAGTCCGACAAGGCTGAACTCCGAAGGCAACATCCAGTCCTGAAGGAACTGTGAGATATTAACCACAAAAGCAGTCAGCGGAGGCATGGCTGTTTTTTGCGCCGAAAGAAGGTTCTGGAACGCGGGAACCACCTTCACGAGTAGCACGATGACGATCACGACGGCAACCGAGACGACGACGGCCGGATAGACCATTGCTGACTTCACCTTCTTTTGAATGCGTTGAGCTTTTTCACGGAAACCAGCCAAGCGACCGAGTACCTTATCGAGCACACCACCTGCTTCACCGGCCTTGACCATGTTAACAAAGAGACGGTCAAATGCTTTAGGGTGCGCAGCTAAAGCTTCTGAGAAGTTATTACCTTGGGAAACGCTGTCCGTGATAGATCCAAGCACTTCCTTGAACACAGGGTTGCGCTCCTGCTTATGAATAAGTTCAAGCGCGCGCAGCAAAGGCAGACCTGCCATCAACAAGGTCGCGAGCTGACGAGCCATCGTCGTCACCTCATCCGAAGAAACCTTACCGCCGCCTCCAAAGCTGAAGCCCTTCTTGGCAGGCTTCGCACCAGGTGTAGCCGCGGGCTTTGCGGACGACGCATCGCCTGTAACAGCTGTAACCATTAGGCCCTTGGCCATGAGTTTCTTGCGGGCGTCTTCGGCGGACGTGGCATCAATTTTCCCGTTGGCCTGCTGACCGTTGCGATCAATAGCGGTGTATTTAAATTCGGGCATGGTGTGTATAGATTAGGTGTATTTCAGGACTTCCTCAATAGTGGTCTGTCCATCAAAAATAGCGCGGATACCATCGTCTCGAAGCGGTCGCATACCCAATTCAATGGATTTTTGCTTCAGTACGAGTGTTGGTGCTTTTTGGGTGATCAGTTCCCGCAACGGGTCACTGACCATCATGAGCTCAAAGAGGCCTTGGCGGCCCTTATAGCCGGATTTGTTGCACTCAGGACATCCCTTGCCGAAGAAGAACTGTTTATTGGCAATCTCGACAGGGTCGACTTCAAGCAAGGCTACGGTGTCTTTGTCGGGCTCAAACGCAGTGCGGCATGATTTGCAAATACGGCGGAGGAGTCGCTGACCAAGTACGCCTTCCACTGATGCAGAGATAAGGAATGGCTCAAGGCCCATATCAATCAGTCGTGTCACGGCACCTGGAGCATCGTTGGTGTGAAGAGTGGAAAGCACAACGTGCCCCGTAAGCGAGGCCTGTACGGCAATCTGAGCAGTTTCTAAGTCACGAATTTCCCCCACCATGATGGTGTCAGGGTCTTGTCGAAGGAAGGAGCGCAGTGCCGCCGCAAAGGTAAGCCCGACCTGGTGATTAATTGGCACCTGCATGATACCTTCGACTTCATACTCAACAGGATCTTCTGCGGTGAGAATCTTTACGTCCTCTGTATTCACTTCACGCAAAGCCGAGTAAAGCGTCGTGGTCTTACCTGAACCCGTCGGACCCGTCACAATAAAGATGCCGTTGGGGCGATTCACGAGTTCGCGAATACCCTGCATGACATCGTCCTGCATGGACAAATTAACGAGGTCGAGATTCACGACAGTCTTGTCGAGAATACGTAACACAACCGACTCTCCAAATTGGGTCGGCAACGTAGATACGCGAAGGTCAATAGCTCGACCACTGATCGTTGTTTTAATGCGACCGTCTTGTGGCACACGACGCTCCGCGATGTTCAGCGACGACATCACCTTCACGCGCGCAATCACCGCAGGAGCGAGATTCTTTGGCGGCGGCGCCATTTCATAAAGTGAGCCGTCAATGCGGTAACGGATCCGGAACTGATCTTCGTAGGGTTCGAAGTGGATGTCAGATGCCTTGGCTTTGACTGCTTCTTGCAAGACAAGATCAACGAAGCGGATGATAGGGGCTTGGCTGGCCTGATTGGTAATATCTTCCTCTGTAACCGCCTCGGTGTTTCCAGAAATAGGCTCTGAGGACTCAAATTCGCCCAGCAAATCTTCCATCGAGGCCTGCTGAGCTTCGCCATAATACTTGGTAACTGCTGCATCGACCAAATCAGGATCGACGACGGCAAATTCAACATCGGTCTTCAGAATAAAGGTTAACTCACTGACTGCGGATGAGTTGAAAGGGTCCTTCGCTAAGAAGATTGTCCGGTTGCCGTCTTGAGCTACAGGCACTGCTAAATAGCGGTGTGCTTGGGCGGGCTTAAGCAACCGAGTGATATCTGTATCAACCTCAGGGACGGTTGTGTAATAAGTGACACCCAAGTGATCAGCCGTAGCTTGGAGCAGACTGACTTTGTCCGTAAGGCCCGCATCAATCAGAAGGTCAGCCAAAGACTTCCCGGTGCTCAAATGATTCTCCCAAAGCTCCTGTGACTGAGCTTCGTCTGCTAGGTGGAATTCCCGAGCAATATCGCGAATACTGTCACTGTGGTCGTCAAACATGGTTAGGCTTTTTTGCCGTCATTTTTCAGACGAGAGCGCATCATTTCAGCGTCCTGTGAATGATTCATCGCTTCTTCTGCGGTAATACTTCCGTTGGCAACAAGCGCCAAAAGGTCGGCATCAAGCGTGCGCATGCCGCGCGCACCACCCGTTTCGATATCTGAAACAATTTGGAATGTCTTGTTTTCGCGAATCTTTGCGGCGATCGCGTCGGTTCGCACCATGACTTCAAATGCTGCTACTCGCTTTCCTTCAGGCGTACGGCACAGCGCCTGGGAGATGACGGCGATAATTGAAGAAGCCAACTGCACGCGAATCTGGTCTTTAGCACCCGTTGGGAAAGCGTCGAGAATGCGGTCAACGGTTCGGGCAGCACCCGTTGTGTGGAGTGTTCCAAAGACTAAGTGGCCCGTCTCTGCGGCTGAAACCGCAGCTTCAATGGTTTCCAAGTCGCGCATTTCACCAATCAGGATGACGTCAGGGTCTTGACGCAGTGCCGAACGGATACCGTCAGCAAAACTGGGCACATCGTTATGCACTTCGCGTTGTGTCACCACGCAACGTTTGTGCGGGTGGTAATACTCAATCGGATCTTCGATCGTCACAATGTGTCCGTCGTTGTTCTCGTTGATCCAATTAATCATCGAGGCGAGTGTCGTCGACTTGCCTGAGCCTGTAGGGCCAGTGACTAAGATTAAACCACGCGGACGAGCCAACAGGTCTTTGACCATGTCGGGTAAACGCAAGTCGCGCATACCATAGATTTTGTTCGGAATGAGACGTAGCACCATTCCGAGGACGCCCTTGCCGCGATAGACATTAACGCGGAAGCGTGCCTTTTGAGCAAAGGAGAAACCGAAGTCACAGCCGCCGTCGCGCTTCAAGCGCTCTAATTGTTCAGCAGGCGCAATCGACTCAACAATTGAAACCACCGCTTCGGCCGTAAGCTTCTCTCCCTCGAGCGGAATCATGTCGCCCGAGATGCGCAAGCATGGCGATTGACCGACATGGATGTGTAAATCCGAAGCGCCATTCTCAATCATGGACTCCAGTAATTGATGAATCTCGTAGGCCATGAAATTAGTCTTCGGTGGCAACGGTTGCGCCAAGAACCTCCTCGATTGTGGTCATGCCAGAGCTGACCTTGCGAATACCATCTTCACGCATCGAGCGCATGCCCGATTGACGTGCCTTACGGCGTAGCTCCACAAGTGAAGCACCCGAGTAAACCATTTGTTGAACTTCTTCGGTAACAACAAAGAGCTCAAAGACCCCGCGGCGACCTTTGTAGCCACGATCACCACACTTCGGACAACCGGCACCCTTCATCGGCGTGGCACCTTTTAAGTCGGCCTCCGTCATGCCAATGGAAATAAGTTCCTTGTGCGTTGGTGTGTACGGCTGCGCGCAACTTTGGCAAATACGGCGAATCAGTCGCTGGGCGAGCGCACCACGCAACGCAGCGGAAACCAGGAAGGGTTTGACGCCGATATCCACCAAGCGCGTCACAGCACTCACGGAATCGTTGGTGTGTAGTGTCGAGAAAACCATGTGACCGGTGAGGGCCGCATTCACGGCAATTTCGGCTGTTTCTAAGTCACGAATTTCACCGATCATGACGATGTTAGGCGCCTGACGAAGCATGGCGCGAAGGGCAGCAGCAAAGGTCATGCCCACGTCGCGCTTTACCTGCACCTGATTGATACCAGCCATTTGATACTCAACAGGATCCTCAACGGTAATGATTTTACGGTCGGGAAGATTGACGTAATTAAGTGCCGAATAAAGCGTTGTTGATTTACCAGAGCCCGTAGGACCCGTAACCAAGAAAACACCGTCGGATCCACCGATTAAGCCCTGGAAGACAGCTTGGTCATCCGCAAAGAAACCTAACTCAGGCAGACCAAGGCGAAGTCCCTCTTTATCGAGAATACGCATGACAATCGATTCTCCGTAAACCGTCGGAAGAATGGAGACGCGAAGGTCGACGTCTTTGCCGCCTGACTTAGCCTGAATACGTCCGTCTTGGGGGATGCGCTTCTCGGCCAGCGATGCGTCCGCCATCAACTTTAGTCGCGAGATAATAGCCGCCTGCAGTCGTTTAGGCGGACCCTTCATCTCTTGAAGGACGCCATCAATGCGGAAGCGAACGCGGAAACGCTTTTCGAGGGGCTCGAGGTGAATGTCAGAGGCCTTTCGCTTAATCGCATCCACAATCATGGAATTGACGTAGCGAATAATTGGCGCGTCGTCCTCTTTAACGTCTCCGCCTTGTGGAAGCTCGAGATTAGGATCCGTACCG